>DASVVF010000351.1:0-4421 GCA_036386695.1 Catenuloplanes sp.
CGCCGAGCGCGCCGGGCGGGCAGCCCGCCGCCAAGCCGGCGCCGAGCCCGTTGCGCGGGCGTACGGAGAAGTTGACCCGCACCCGGGCCACCATCGCCCGGCGGATGGTGGAGTCGTTGCAGACCACCGCGCAGCTCACCACCGTGGTCGAGGTCGACGTGACCCGGATCGCCCGGCTGCGCAACCAGGCCAAGGCCGATTTCCAGGCTCGCAACGGGGTGAAGCTGTCCTTCATGCCGTTCTTCGCGCTGGCGGCGGTGGAGGCGCTGCGCAGCCACCCGGTGGTCAACGCCTCCATCGACCAGGAGGCCGGCACGGTCACCTACCACGACGGTGAGCACCTGGGCGTCGCGGTCGACACCGCGAAAGGGCTGATCGTGCCGGTCATCCGGGACGCCGGTGACCTCAACCTGGCCGGGCTGGCCAAGCGGATCGCCGACGTGGCCGACCGGACCCGGACCAACAAGATCAGCCCGGACGAGTTGGCGGGCGGCACCTTCACCCTCACCAACACCGGCAGCCGGGGCGCCCTGTTCGACACACCGATCTTCACCCCGCCGCAGGTGGCCATCCTGGGCACGGGCGCGGTGGTGAAGCGGGCCGTCGTCGTCGATGACCCCGACCTCGGCGAGCTGATCCTGCCGCGTTCCATGGTCTACCTGGCACTGTCGTACGACCACCGCCTGGTCGACGGGGCCGACGCGGCCCGGTTCCTGACCACGATGAAGGAGCGGCTGGAGGCCGGGCAGTTCGAAGGCGAGCTCGGGCTGACCGCCTGACCGGGGACCGACACTTCCGGGACACCTCCACGGGTGGGCGCGACAGCTGAGAGGCGCCGCACCCGCCCGTGGCGGTTTTCGTGCCCAACCCCCGCGATGGCGGTGCGCACCCGGAGGACCCATGATCCAGCCGCACCCAACGGATGGTCCGGTTCTGCGAGAAGATATCGGCATGCGGATCCTGTTCGCCGGCTCGTCCGGCTTCCTGGGCACCCGGCTGCTGCACCGGCTGCGCGCCGACGGGCACCAGGTGACCCGACTGGTGCGTCGCCGGGCGAAGGGCGACGGTGAGTCGCGCTGGGACCCGGCGGCCGGGCAGATCGACCCGGCGGTGGTCAGCGCCGCCGATGTGGTCGTCAACCTGGCCGGCGCCGGCGTCGGTGACAAGCGGTGGACCGAGAGCTACAAGAACGTGATCCGGTCCAGCCGGGTCGACACCACCCACACCCTGGCCACCGCCATCGCCGCGACCCCGGCGGTGGCCCGGCCGCGGGCGCTGCTCAACTCGTCGGCGGTCGGCTGGTACGGCGACACCGGTGACCGGCCGGTGGAGGAGGACGCGCCGGCCGGCGACGGTTTCCTGGCCGACGTCTGCCGGGTCTGGGAGGCCGCGGCCCGACCGGCCGAGGACGCCGGGGTCCGGGTCGCGCTGCTGCGGACAGGGCTGCCGTTGCACGCCACCGGCGGCCTGCTCAAGCCGCAGCTGTTGGCGTTCAAGCTCGGCGTCGGCGGCAAGCTGGGCAGCGGCCGGCAGTGGGTGCCGTGGATCTCGCTGGAGGACTGGCTGGCCTCGATCGGATTCCTGCTGGCCCGTACCGACATCAGCGGGCCGGTCAACCTGGTCGGTCCGGCGCCGGTGACCAACGCCGAGTTCACCAAGGCCCTCGGCGCCGCCGTGCACCGGCCGGCGGTCATGCCGATCCCGACCATCGGGTTGAAGGTGGCGCTGGGCGGATTCGCCGGCGAGGCGCTGCGCAGCGCCCGGGTGCTGCCGGGCGTGTTGCACCGGACCGGGTTCGAGTACGCCCACCCGAGCCTGCAGGCCGGCCTGCACGCCGCCCTCACGACGCCGTGAGCCGGCGGGGCTAGGCTGGACGGGTGACCAGTAGTCTGCTGCCTCTGAGTGTTCTCCGGCCGGGCGTGCTGGATTACCGGGCCGCCTGGGACGAGCAACGCCGGCTGCACGAGCGGGTCGTGGCCGGCGAGCTGCCCGGCGCGGTGCTGCTCCTGGAGCATCCGAGCGTCTACACCGCCGGCAAGCGGACGGAGCCGTTCGACCGGCCCGTCGACGGCACTCCGGTGGTCGACGTGGACCGCGGCGGCAAGATCACCTGGCACGGCCCCGGGCAGCTGGTCGGCTACCCGATCGTGAAACTGCCCGACCCGATCGACGTGGTCGCCTACGTGCGCCGCACCGAGCAGCTGCTGATCGACGTGTGTGCCGAGTTCGGTCTGCGCGCCGGGCGGTTCCCCGGCCGCAGCGGCGTGTGGGTGCCGGCCGATGACCGTGGCCCGGCCCGGAAGGTCGCCGCCATCGGCATCCGGGTCGCCCGCGGCGTGACGCTGCACGGTTTCGCGGTCAACTGCGACTGCGATCTCACCCACTTCGACCGCATCGTGCCGTGTGGCATCCGGGACGCCGGCGTCACCTCGCTCACCGCCGAGCTGGGTCGCCCGGTGCCGGTGTCCGAGGTGCTGCCGGTGGTCGAACGCCATCTGCCCACGCTGCTGTCCTGACCGCGCGCCGGGGCCGGCACCGTACTCACGGGCGACCGTACTCACGGGCGCAGCCGGTGCAGGTCGCGGGGGAACGCGGTCACCTCGCGCACGTTCGCCGCGCCGGTGAGTCGGGCCACGAACCGTTCCAGCCCGATGGCGAAGCCACCGTGCGGCGGCATCCCGTGCCGGAACGCGTCCACGTAACCGGCGTACGGTTCCACCGTCTCACCCCGGGCCGTGAGCGCGGCGACGTAGTCCTCGTAGCGGTGCAGCCGCTGCCCCCCGGTGACCAGCTCCATGCCCCGGAACAACAGGTCGAACCCGTTGGAGTAGCCGGGGCGCGCCGGGTCCGGGTGCGTGTAGAACGGGCGCTTGGCCATCGGGTATCCGGTGACGAACAGGAAGTCCGAGCCGTGTTCGGCGCGCGCCCAGTCGCCGAGGGCGCGTTCGTGGGCGGGTGCCAGGTCCGGCTCGTCGGGCGACGCACCGGCGATCCGCAGCGCCTCGGTGAAGTGCACCGCCGGCAGTTCCGCCGCCACCCCGGGCAGCTTGACGCCGAGCAGGTCCAGCGCGCCGCTGGCCCGGTCGGCCACTCCGGCGAGCATGCCCGCCAGCACCTCACGCAGCACCGCCATCACGTCGCGATGGTCCTCGACGAACCCGAGTTCGACGTCGAGCGACGTGTACTGGGCCAGGTGCCGCACCGTGTCGTGCGGCTCGGCCCGGAACACCGGCCCGACCTCGTAGACCCGTTCGAAGACGCCGACCATCAGCTGCTTGTAGAACTGCGGCGACTGGGCCAGGTACGCCGGCCGGCCGAAGTAGTCCAGGGCGAACACGTTGGCGCCCGACTCCGTCGACGAACCGACGATCTTCGGGGTGTGGATCTCCACGAACCGTCGGGCGTCCAGAGTGGACCGGAACCCGGCGGTAGCCGCCGCGGAGATCCGCAGCGCCGCCGCCCGGGTCGGGTGGCGCAGGGCCACCGCCGCGGCGTCGAGCTGGGTGGGCAGGCTCGCCGTCAGCACCGGCCGGTGCAGGTCGAAACCCGTGGGTACGGCGAGCGCGCCGAGCTGCCGTACCGTCGGGTCGACCAGCTCCACCCCGGCGGGCACGGCGGGGTTGGCGACCACCCGGGCGGTGACCTCGACGACCGTTTCGGCGGTGAGCCCTTCGGTCTGCTCCCGGGTGGCCGGGTCCGCGACGACGACCTGGGCCAGCCCGGTCGCGTCCCGCACGATCAGGAAGCCCACCGACTTGAGCAGCCGGCGGGTGTGCACCCAGCCGGCGATCCGCACGGTGCGGCCGACCTGGGCGGGCAGTTCCGCGGCGAATACGCGTCGCATCTGACACCTCATCTTCCGAGCAGCCCCGGGAGGTGTGGGCGAGCGGGAGAGACTCGCGGTGCCACCACACTTCACCCCCACACCTGGCGGGGGCCTCATTGTCGGTCCAGCTCGGGAGTGTCTTCGCGGTCCGGCGCCAGGCCACCTTCACAGCTACCGGTGGCTCTCTGGACTGGCGGGGGCGGGCGCTACTCGGTTCCGTCGTCGCTGTTGCGGGCCACGCTAACCGCACCCGGGGCCGACGGGTAACCCATTTTCGCTGGTCGCGGTGATGGCGGTCACACCCGCGGGCACGTGAGCCTCGTCGCCTGCGACTGCCCGGCCGGCTACCACGGGCGTACGCTGAGCGACGTGACGATCGAGCGTTCCGCATCGCCAACGGCACCGGTGGCCGGGCCGGCAGTCGCCCAGCCGGGGCCGGCGGGCGTCGTCGCGCCGGAGGGCCGGCGGTTGCTGCGCGTCGAGGCCCGCAACGCCGAAACGCCGATCGAGCGCAAGCCGCCGTGGATCAAGGTCAAGGCCCGGATGGGCCCGGAGTACACGGCGCTGCGCGGGCTGGTCGCCCGCGAGGGCCTGC
>DASVVF010000352.1:0-4952 GCA_036386695.1 Catenuloplanes sp.
GCGACGGGTCCGGTGCCGATCTCCGCGGCGAACGAACCCGGCGATGGCCTGGCGTCGGCCCGCTGTAACGCCCGGAACACCTCGGCCGGTGCCTCGGAGATCAGCGAGAAGGCCGCCGTGACCAACTGGAGCAGCAGCAACGGTCGCCAGCCGGCCCGCAGGATCGTCATCGAGCGGGCCCACCAGCCGGCGTAGTCCGGGCTGATCAACGGATCGCCCGGATCGAACATCCCCGGCCCCGGGTACCACTGCGGTACGCCGTACGGCGGCGTACCGATCCCCGGCGCCCCCGGCCAGCCCACACCCGGCGCTGCCGGCACACCCCACGGGTCCGGCTGCCCGTACGGGCCGGGCTGCCCAGCCGCTCCGGGCTGGCCCTGGGCTCCGGGCTGGTTCTGTGGGCCCGGTTGGTCGTGCGGATTGCCCGGCTGCTGCGACCACTCCGACATGTCATCCCCCGTGCAGCGACCGGCCTTCAGGGGCAACACCATATCGGTCGTTGACCAAGCACTGCGTACCCCTGACGCCGCTGCGCCGGAGGTCACGCCGTGCCCCCGTCAGCAGAGGTTTGGCGCGGGCTGGCCCACGTCCGCGAACCTGAACGCCAGGAACTTGATCGGTCCGGTGACGGATGGGGGCGGACGGTCGAAGACGGCGACCCAGAGCACCTGGCCGGCGGGGAAACCTGCCGGGTTGACGCGGAATGCCAGATCGTCGTTTCTCCCGTCGGTCAACTGATAAGGGCCGAAGGCGTCCGCCTCCGGGACCGGTCGGCTGCTCGGTGGACTGGCCGGGAGGACGGGCACGGCGGCACCCGGTCGGGTTGTCGGCGGGCTCCCCGTCGGCGAGCTCCCCGTCGGCGGGGTGCCGGTCGGCGGGGTGCCGGTCGGCGTCACCAACGGGCTACCGGTCGCCCCGGGGGTGCTCTGGAGCGGCGGGCCGGGATTGGTCCCGGGCGGCAATGAGGGTGGACTCATGCCACCTCTCATGGTCCCGCACTGCGCACCGAGTGCGATCAGCTCGACCCGTACGCCGCGTCGCTTCATCTCCCGTTCGACCCGCTCGATGTCCTGCGGGGTGCGGCTGTGCAGGACCACGACGAAGCTGCCGTCCGGTTGCTTCGCGATGGCGTACGCGGGACCGGGCTGGGTGAGCAGCGGCAGCATCGCCACCGTGGCGACGGCCGCCGCGCTGAACCCGCCGGCGAGCACCCACCGACGCACCGGGCGTCGGGGCATGGGTCGCGCCACCGCCGCCACCGGCCGCTCGGCGAGTTGTTCGTGGAGTTCGCGCAGCAGGCGATCCTCGAAGTTGATTCCTGTGCTCATGGCGTCTCCGTGGTCAGGGCGTCCAAGGGGATGGGATGGGGGCGGTCGAGGACGGTGCGCAGCCTGCGCCGGGCGCGCAACAACCGCACCCTGGCGGTGCCCGGGCGGATGCCGAGCGCCTGGGCCGCCTCCACTGTGGAAAGGCCATCGACTGCGACGAGTTCCAGTACGGCCCGCTCCGGCTCGGGAAGCTCGGCCAGCTGCCGGTAGAGCCGCCGTACCTCGCCAGCCGCGTCGATGCGGGCCTCCAACCGGCCGATGTCGTCCGCGTCGAGTAGGCGCCGTCCGGCGATGCGCTGCTGACGTTCGGCTTCGCGTACCCGACGGCGGTTGTCGCCGGCGATCTGATGGCGTGCTATCCCGAACAGCCAGGCCACCGGCGAACCGCGTTCGGGTTGGAACGAGCTCGCGGACTCGATCACCGCGCGGAAGACCTCGGCGGTGATGTCGGCGGCCGTGTGCGGGTCGGCGACCCGCCGGGTGACGAACCGCAGCACGTCGTCGACGTGCGCCCGGTAGAAGGCGGTGAACACTTCCGGGTCGGTCAGTGGGGTGGACCGGGATGGCGGTGGTCGTCCCATGGCGGCTCCTCGTCTTCCGGGTGCGGCCCCAGCGTGGCGGCTCGTGTCACTCCTACTTGGTGCGCGCCCGCGCCGGCGTTACCAACGTTGCCCGCCGGCCGGTGGTGGCGGTGTGGAAAGGTGGCGCCATCGCGTCGCCGGGGGAGGATGCTGTGGTCGCTCACGTGCCGGTCCGGGACCGCCGCTACCTGGCGGCCCGGGTCATCACCGAGGTTTTCGCGCCGGCTGTGCTGGTGGGCGCACAGCTCGTCGCCGTCGGCTGGCACGCCGGCCAGGTGGCCGGGGTCTCCCGGTGGTGGGGACTGCTCGGCGCACTGTTCGCCGTGGTGATCCCGTTCGCCTATGTGCTGCGTGGGATCCGGCACGGCGGCCTCGTCAACCACCATATTCCGGACCGGGAGCGCCGGCGGGTGCCGCTGCTGTTCGGCGTCGCGTCGCTGGGCTGCGGACTAGTGGTGCTCTGGGCGTTGGGGGCGCCCCGGGAGTTGCTCGCACTGCTCGTCGCCGGCGGCGCCGGGCTGCTGGTGTTCCTCACCATCACCCACTGGTGGAAGATCTCGATCCACACCGGCGTCGCGGCGGGTACCGTCGCGGTGCTGGTCACGGTGTACGGCCCGGTCGCGTTCGCGGCGCTGCCGGTGGTGCCACTGGTCGGCTGGGCCCGGCTGCGGCTTGCGGCCCACACCCTCGCCCAGGTCATCGTGGGCGCCGGCGTCGGAGCCCTCGTCGCCGCCCTGGTCTTTCCGTCCCTGCGGTAAGCCTCGGCCGTCCTCAGGCCGGCTGGCGGGTGTCGATCCGGGCCTTGGTGCTGGTGTACTCGGCGAGCAGGTGCAGCAGCGTCGACCCGTCGATGAGCTCCAGTGGCCGGCCGGACGCGAACTCGTGGGCGGCCACCGCGTAGCCGCTCGTCGTGACCAGAATTCCCTTCGCCGCACCGGTGCGCAGCATGGCCTCCACCAGGCCGCGTGCCGCCGGCTCGTCGAGGAGCTCGCGGTGCCGGGTCGCCCGGATCACCACGGCGCCGCCGAAGATCGGCCGCGGGTCGACAGCCGGCCATTCCACCAGCGACGGTGACACCTCAGCCTTGCCCAACCGCAGGCCCATCGCGGTGAACAGGTCCTCGACCAGGGCCGCGAACTCACCCATGGACAGCTCCTGCAGGTTCGGGCGGTGGTCCAGGTCGGCCAGCACGTCGACATCGTCGCTGAAACGGGTGTCGACCCGGTCGAACTCCACCACCGGCCGCACCGGTTCCAGTTCGTCGGGATGGGCCGACACCGCCGCGTCCAGGTGGCGCAGGCAGGCGGCCGGGTCGACCCGGCCCAGGTTGAGCGCGGCGAACCGGTCCCGGGTGGTGCGCAGGCTGACCAGGCACGGCCGGACGGACTGCCCGGTGCGCCGGTCCACGGTGTCGACGATCCCGTTGAAGGTCACGGTCTCGACCAGGCGGGACCGGTCCGCTTCGAAGAGCTCGTGCACGGTACGCAGGCTCACCTGCGCGATGGCGTGCGCGTACCGCTGCCGGATCTCCTGCGCGGCGCGCGCGATGGTGGCCACCTCGTCGCGGTCGCGCAGGTACCGGTGTTGCCGCACGGTCGGGATCACCTCGACCGGCGGCAGGTGGTACTCGACGACGAGTTGGCGGCTGCCCGGCAGGTAGGCCAGCCGGTAGTGCTGCGGGAAGTCATCGGGATAGACCGAGTTGCCCAGCACCATCCCGAAGTACTCCACCACCGCCGCCGGCTCACCGGCGGCGACCGAAGCGGCGAACCGGTCGATCTGCGCGTTGTGCGCGGCGATCTTCGCTTCCACCGCCCGACAATGCTCCTGGTACGCCGCCCGGCGGGCCGTCAACTGCCGCTGCCGGTCCGCCTCGGCCGCCACGTGCCGGGCCCGGGCCTGTTCGAACGCCTCCCGGGCCGTCGCCACCTGCTGCTGATGCCGGGCCTCGCCGCCGAAGACCCGGGTCAGCCCGGTGGGCACCGGTGGGTCGAAGCTCTGCCACGCCGGCTCCGGCAGGGCCTGGCCCAGCGGCCCGGCGTTGAACGGCGGATGCGCCACCCGCTTCTTGAACCGGTTGAGGTCGATGTGGTCGTCGACGGCCAGCGTGGACAGCAGCAGCGTCTCCAACCGCTCGATCCGGGTGTCCAGGTCGGCGTTGGCGGCGGCGACCGCGGCGGCGCGGGCCTCGGCGTACAACCTGCGCTTCTCGCGCTGGTCGGCGGCGGCCTCCGCCTGCTGCGCGGCGGCCACCGCGAGGTCGGCGTTGCGGCGGATCTGCTGCTGCTGGCGTACGGCGGCCGCCTGTGCCCGTTGCTGCGCGTGCACCTGGGTGGCGTGCGTGCGTTGCATGTCCGAGTAGCTGCCCAATGCCTCGTCCCTCGGTCGCGGTAAGAGCCGAACCTGTCGCCCCCCGTGCACGTTCCGAGCCGCCCACGATACCGAGTCGGCGCACCGGTACGGCACCCCTGGCGGCGTGGCCGACGCCAACGGGTGACGCCGGGCAGCCGGGCCCGGGTGGTCCCACACCGGGTGCGCCGGGCCTGCCGGGCGGGGCGCGTACCGGGGCCGACCTGCGGGTAAGAGGTCAGCATGGAGCACTACACGATCGCCACCGTTGCCCAGCAGAACCCCGACTTCCGTCGCGTCCTGTGGACCGGCAAGCACACCCAGCTGGTCATCATGACCATCCCGCCGGACGGGGAGATCGGCGAGGAGGTCCACGAGGTGGACCAGATCCTCACCTTTGTCAGCGGCGTCGGCGAGGCCACCGTGGGTGGCCAGAAGAAGAACGTCGCCCAGGGCGACCTTGTCGTGGTGCCCGCCGGCCGGAAGCACAACTTCGTCAACACCGGCCCGAACCCGCTGATCCTCTACACCGTCTACGGCCCCCCGGACCACGCCGACGGCGCGGTGCACCGCACCAAGGAGGAGGCCGACGCGGCCGAGGAGTCCGGCAAGGACGAACCCCCGACCGAGTGAGCGCCGGGGTGGGGAGTGCGCCGGGCCCCCCACCCCGTCCGGAGCGGGAGGACACCGTCAA
>DASVVF010000353.1:0-8887 GCA_036386695.1 Catenuloplanes sp.
ACCCTGATCATCTGGAAGATTGACCGTCTCGGGCGCAACCTGCGTGACCTGGTCGACATCGTCACCACCCTCGAACACCGCGGCGTGGGGGTGCGCTCGCTGACCAACGGCATCGTCGACACCACCACGTCCAGTGGCAAACTCGTTTTCGGCATGTTCGCCCTCATGGCCGAATACGAAGCCGATCTGATCCGCGAACGCACCATGGCCGGTCTCGCTGCCGCCCGCGCCCGTGGCCGCAACGGCGGCCGCAGGCCGAAGATGACTCCGGAACTGATCGGCAAGGCGCAACGGATGTACGACAGCCGTCAGTTCACCATGGCCGAGATCGCAGCCTCCTGCGCCGTTACGCCCATGACCATCTACCGCAACATCCGAACCGCGCCCCCAGCACCAGCCAAGGAAGCGGGCACCGCACCCTGAACCAGCCGCAAGATCAAAGATTGTTGTGTCAGGTCAGCCAGCCACACGCCGCGCCTGGTGGCGTACCGCACAGGGGTTTGGTTACCGGTGCCCGTCACGGGACCAGAATCACCTTGCCGCGAGTGCGGCCGGCTTCCGCGTCGCGGTGCAGGTCAGCAAGCTCGGACATCGCTCGGGATGCGGTGACGTCTACTTGCACGTCGCCGGCGTCGACCAGCTTGACTAGGGTGGTGAGCTGGTCGGTGTCGTTGCGGGCGACGAAGCGCACGGCCCGTACCGGGGACGCGGCGGGTACTTCGACCGGGACGGTCGCGGAGACCAGCACACCGCCGGGCCGCAGCAGTGGCAGCAGGGTGACCGCTTCGTGTGCGCTGCCGCCGATGAGGTGCAGGATCGCGTCGACGGGTTCGTCGAGCGCGTCGGCCAGTAGCGTCGTCGTGTAGTCGATCACGTGGTCTGCGCCCTGACGGCGAACCGTGTCGGCGCTGCGAGGGCTGGCCGTGGCGACCACCTGCGCTCCCGCGTACCGGGCGAGTTGCACGGTGAACCCGCCGACGCCGCCGCCCGCGCCGTTGACCAGGACCCGTTGCCCAGGCCTGAGGTTCGCGTGCTCGAACACGGCCTGCCACGCGGTCAGACCGGCGATCGGCAGGGCGGCGGCGTGGGCAAGCGGAATGGCGGTAGGCGCCGTGACGAGCGTGTCGGCCGGCGCAGCGACGTACTCGGCAGCCGCTCCGCCGCGGTCAACGCGCCCGACCACCCGGTGACCGGTAGTGAGAGTGGCTACACCGGCGCCGACCTCCACGACAGTGCCGGCGACCTCCCCGCCGAGCGTGTGCGGCAGCTCCAGCGGAAAGAAGCCGCGCAACAGTCCGCGGCGCAACCCGATCTCGGAAGGGTTGAACGAGGTCCCGGCGACCTCGATCAGCACCTCGCCGGGGCCGGGCACCGGCCTCGGCACGTCGTCGTCGCGGATGACGGAGGCGTCGCCGTACTGGTGGATTCGCATCGCTCTCATGCCTCAAACCCTAAAATGACCCCAGGAGGACGGGCCATGCTTGCCTGGCCTTATTTCATACGCGACCGTCCCGGCCGATACGCTTCGGCGCGTGGACGTACTGAGTGACGTGATCACCGTCATGCGTACCGGCCGACCCAGCTCCGCACGGCTGGCATGGCACGCGCCGTGGGCTCAGCACTTCGCGTCGATGCCAGGTTCCGCCGGCTTCCAGGTGATCCTGCAGGGGCCGTGCTGGCTCATCTCGCCCGACGGCATGCCGCTGCCACTGGCCGCCGGAGATGTCGTGTTCCGACCCCACGGCCGGGGGCACCTGCTGGCCGACAACCCGTCGACGCCGGCACCGCTCGAGCCCGCCTGTGACCCGAACAACCCCGGTGCCCTGCGCGGGCCGGTCGGTGACGACGGTCGGCTCGACGCCCCCACCACCGTCACCGTCTGTGGCGGCTACCGGCTCGATCCGACCCGGACCCACCCGCTGCTCGGCGACCTGCCGGAACTCATTCACCTGCCCGCACACCTTGGACGAGACCCGGGACTGCGCGCCACAGTGGAACTTCTCGCCACCGAGCTGGAACAGCCTCGCCTCGGCTCGGACGCGATCGTTCTAGCCCTGCTCGACACGCTATTACTACAGATCCTGCGCGCATGGCTGGACAAGCAGCCGGCACACGGCACCACCACGGGCTGGGCCGCGGCGCTCAACGATCCGCCCACCGCCGCCGCCCTGCACGCGATGCACCGTGAGCCAGCACGCCCGTGGACCGTCGCCGCGCTGGCCGCCGAGGCCGCGTTGTCGCGGACGCCGTTTGCCCACCGTTTCACCGCGCTGGTCGGTCAGCCACCGCTGACATACCTGAGGTGGTGGCGGATGACCACCGCGGCGCGGCTCCTGCGTGAGTCGGACGTCCCACTCGGCGCGATCGCCACCCAGATCGGTTACGCCTCGGAGTTCGCGTTCGCCGGCGCGTTCAAGCGGCACCACGGCACCGCGCCCGGTCGATACCGCCGGGCGAGTACCGCGGGCGCGCGGGATTGATTCAGCCGTTGATGCAATTGCGGCCGCCTCGGCTCACGCTCGAAGGCCTAATACTGCAACGGCACTTGGCGTAACGGCTCGTTGAGGTATCCGTTGACCTGGTGTGACTTACGTGGACGCTGAGGGATGGCGGGCCGAGTTGGACGGCCTGTTGGATGTGGTCGGTGCACGTTTTGGCAGGTCAGAGCCGCGTGAGCGGGCAGCTCGGTATGTGGGCGGGTTGGTGGCCGGTCTGGAGCGTAAGAACGGCTGGACCATCGCGGAGCAGGCCGGCGAGGGCAGTCCGGACGGCATGCAGCGGCTGTTGCGGCGTGCGGACTGGGACGTCGACGCAGTCCGCGACGATATCCGGGATTACGTGATCAAGCGGCTCGGGCATACCGGGGAACGTTCGATCCCTTCACGCCAGGTCACTTCGACGTTGCCGACCGGGCGCGACGCCTGTTTGATCAGGTCACCGTCCTCGTTGCCGTCAACGACCGCAAGCGGCCGATGCAGACGATTTTGCGCGGGCGCGGGAGATCCGTGCCGGCTTCCCGACGGACTGGGACAACGTCACGGTGGCCGCCTGGCACGGGCTGACCGTGGACTACTGCCACCGGCACGGCTACGGCGTGATCATCCGCGGGGTCCGGAGCTCGACCGACTGGTTGCACGAGTACGAACTCGCCGCGATGAACGAAACCCTGGGTGTCACCACACTGCTCATCCCCGCCCGGCTCGAGCTGAGGACGGTCTCCTCGACCGCGCTGCGGGCGCAGCGGGCCTGACGCGCGATCGCGCCACACTGGCGCCGGAGCAAGGCGTCGATCTTGAATCCGACGACCAGTCGGCGCCCGACCAGGGTGCCGATCAAGCGTCGTCGGCCGCCGACCCGGCCACGAAGTCGAGGATGCGCCGGTTGACCAGCGCCGGTTGTTCCAGCGGGAGACCATGGCTCGCGCCGGCCACAATCTCGGCCCGTACCTGCGGTATCAGGTTGCGCGCCCGGGCCAGGGCCCGCTGCGGATGCAGCAGCGAACTGCGGCCGGCGAGCAGCAGTTGGGTCGGCACCCGGACGGCACGCAGCTCGTCGTCGTCGAACCGACGCGCCGCCACCGGGCGGGCGCCGCGGAAGGTGGTGGCGGCGATCCGGATCGGTACGATCTGGTCGGGCGCCTCGAACAACGCCTGGAACGCGATTTTGCGGGCGAGCCAGGGCCGCGTCCGGCCGGGAGCGGCCATCGCCAACGCGCCGGCGAGCAGGTGGAGGAAGAAGGTCACCGGAACCTTCCCCAGTCCACCCGGGTCGAGCAGCGTGACCGAGCGCAGGCGCGCCGGCCGGTACACGGCCTGGTTGAGCGCCAGCCAGCCACCGTAGGAGTGGCCGACCAGGTGTACGCCCGCCAGCCCGAGCCCGGCCAGGGTCTCGTCGAGCCAGGCGGCGTTGTCCGCGGAGCCGGTGACGGGCTGTCGTTGGATGCTGCGCCCGGGCTCGTCGATCGTGTCGACGGCGTAGACGGGATGGTGCCCGCCGAGCGCGCCGACCTGCGCGTACCAGTTCGACGAGTTTCCGCCCGCGCCGTGCAGGAGCACGATCGGCACGCCGCTGGCCGGGCCGTACCGATGCACGTGGACGGAGCCGAAGCCGGTCTGCACGTCGTATTCCTGCCGCGGCTGCGGCCAGGCGCGCATCGCGGTGTCGTACGCGGTGACGAACCGCCCGCGCGCTGCCGCACTGCTGAACCGGCTGACCCGCTCCCGGCCCGGTTGCCGGTTTCGGGACGTCGCATCTCGGGACATCGTCCTCCCTCTCGTTGGTAGTACACTCGTATAGTACGACCGTACTACCATGTTGCGGTGTCCCGGAAGACCAACAGACGCGTTGACCATGGGACAGTCTGACCATGAAGGAGGGTCATCGGTGCCGAAGCTCTCCGACCATGAACAACGCCGTCGACAGATCCTCGAGGCACTGTTGCTGATCGCCGCCACCCGCGGGCTCCACGTCGCCAGCATGCGAACGGTCGCGGCCGAGGCCGGGGTGAGTGTGAGCACGGTGCAGTACTACTTCCACAGCAAGGAACAACTGCTCTTCGCCGGGCTGCAGTACGCCGCCGAGAGCATGGCCGCCAGAGCGGTCACCGCCGGCCGCTCCGCCGGCGACCCGGCACACTCCGATGGCGGCTCGACGCGCTCCGCCGGCGACCCGGCACGCTCGGCGCTGGAGGGATGGCTCACGCAGCTGATCCCGGCAAGCGACGAGCAGCGCGCCTCCTACACCGTCTTCGCCGCCTACCATGCCCTCGCGCTCACCGATCGGGCCCTCGCGGAGCAGCCGTACGCCCGGCACTCCACCGCGCTCGAGCGCGCGGTGGCCGACCACCTCAGCGCCGCGCGGCAGGCCGGTGCGATGGCCGCGGAGCGTGACCCGGCGACCGAGGCCGCGAACCTGATCGCCGTCGTCACCGGTCTCGCCGACGGTGTCATGGGCGGCCTGCGGACCGCTGACGCCGCGCGGGACCTGCTGCGGTACCACCTGGACCAGGTTTTCCGCCCGCTGGTGCGCTGAACTGCCGCCGATCGGAGCCTGCGTCCGGGCTAGTCTAAGCGCGTTGATGTCCAGCCCAGGGTCGATCCGCGTCGAGGCGCTGGACTTATCCGTGGCGTCCAATGGTGAGCACAGGCTCGCCCGCAAGATCGAGCAGCGTTAGGCATCAGCCGGCATCGGTATCCGGGTCGCGCAGCGGCCTGAGCCGCTGTGCGCTCGACGGGGCGGGGAAGGTGTAGCGGCCGAGCATGTTGATGTGCGCGTACCCGAGCGGTGACAAGCGGGCGGCGTCCTCGTCACGGACCGGGTAGCCCTGGGCACGCAGCGCGGTGACGGCCAGGTCGATGTAGCGCGTGTTGAAGAGCACGACCGCGTTGAGGACGAGTCCGAGCGCGCCGAGTTGGTCTTCTTGGCCGGCGCGGTAGGGCTGCATGATGTCGCCGCGGTGTCCGTGCAGGATCTTGCGGGCCAGGGAGTGGCGGGACTCGCCGATGTTCAGCTGCCTGGTGACAGTGCGCCGGTACGTTTCGTCGACCGGGTCGACCATGGCCAGCAGGTGCAGGGTCTTGGCGATCCGGCCGTACTCGGCCAAGGCCTGGCCGAGAGGGGTCGGATTCCCGTCGCGGGTCAGCATCCGCAGCAGGTCGTAGGCCCGTACCTGGTTGGTGATCAGGGAGCCGGCCACCCGCAGCATGTCCGGCCAGTGGGTGACGATCCGGTCCAGGTTGACCTTGTTGCGGGCGATCGCGTTCAACGGCCCGTAGTCGCCGGCGGCCCGGCCGGGGACGTCGGCACGCCAGAACCCGGTGCCGCCCACATCGGCGATACGCGGGGAGAACCGGTACCCCAGCAGCCGAAATAGACCAAAGACGATGTCTGAGTAGCTGGCGGTGTCGGTCGCCACCATCTCCGGCTTCGGGCCGGCGTCGAGGTTGAGCAGCGTGTCCAGGATGTAGAGGCTGTCGCGGACGGTGCCGGTGATGATGACCGCGCCGAGGCCGGCGAACCGGTCGTTGACCGCGTTGAGCCAGGTGATGCCGCGTTTGTAGCCGAAGAAGCGCGGGCTGGGCCCTGCGTGGATCGATTGCACCGGTACCCGGAAGCGCAGCCCGTCGACCGAGGCGACCAGGCCACCGCCCCACAGCTCGGTGATGCCGATGCGCTGCTGATAGTCGACCAGGCGGGCGTTGGCGGCGGCGTGGGTGTCGGCGCGGATGTAGTTCTGGTCCACGTGCGAGAGCCGGTCGCGCGTCAGCGCCGGGTTACCCGGGTGGATCACCGGGACCAGGCCGACGTTGCAGGCGTCGGCGACCAGCAACGCGGCGACGGTCACCGGCAGCCGGTCCATGCGCGTGGCCAGCCCACCAACGTGGGTGTAGGCGTCGAGCATGCCGGTCCAGGAGTGCACGTCCATCAGTAACTCGGGCAGGTCCACGACCGGCATCATCGCGGCGACCCGCTTGCGCAGGTCGATCAGTGAGGGCGGGTCGCCCAGCTTCTCCAGCCGGGACACCGACAGCCGCATCCGGCCTGTTTCTCCGTCGGGCACCACCCGCACGCTGGCGTCCGGGCCGGCCTCGGCGATGCGCTGGGTCAGCTGACGCCAGCCGGCGTCCAGCGTCGCGGTGTACTCCGCCAGGTGCTGCTCGACCGGTGCGGTCAGGCCGAGGCCGGCCAGTACCTTGCCGCGCACCGCGTTCCAGTCGGCGCCGTCGAGCAGCTTCGCGCGCGGGTCCGCCCAGCGCAACGACGGATCGGCGAACAGGTCACGGCGACGCAACGCCGCATGCAGTCCGGTGAGCAGGCACATCACGTACGCGTCGCGGTCCGCGGCGCCGTCGAGAGCCGGGTTGTTCAGCACCGCGCGCCGCCACATCGGTGGCACCAGCGCCATGTTCAGATCCGCCTCGGTCAGCGGCTTGGAATCCACCCTGCGGCGCAGCAGCCCCGGCAGCCGGCCCTTCACCTCGATCAGCAAGTCCGTGCCGGCCGGCGCTGCACCCAGCGGCAGCTGCTCGGCCAGCAACCGCACGAACGGGCGGACCACCCGGTACCGGGCCGCGATCGCCTGCCGGTTGTCCGCCTCCCACGCATCCGGATCCGGCACCAGCTCCGCCACCGTGGCCACCGCCCCGGCCACCGCCGTGCGCGGCCCTGCAGCCCGCTCCACCGCCGCCCACACCTGCCCGAGGCCGACGGCCGGGTCCTCAGCTCCGTCGAGCAGCTCGAGCACCGTGCGGGCCACCGCCATCAGCGTGGCCGACGCCTTCTCCAACCGCGGCATCGCCTCCAGCCGGGCCCGGTCGGTCGCCCGCCGCGCCGGCCCGATCAGCCGGGTCGCCATCAGCGAGTCGAACAGATCCAGGGCATCGTCGACCGCCGCGGCCTCCAACCGGCGGGCCGTGGCCAGCAACGTCGCGGTCTTACGCGGCTCAGCCAGGCCCTTGAGCAGCGGCGCCTTGCCTGCCCAGCCGTACCGGGCCAGCGCGGCGACCCGGTTGACCGGCACCGCTTGGACCTGCGCCGCGCCGGCGCCGATGGCCAGCACCTCAGTCACCCTGGCCAGCGCCTTCGACATGGCGAGCCCGGAGTCGCTGCGCGGCGCCGTGCGCAGCCGCTCCAGCTCGGAGACCTTTTTGCCCTCGGGGACCTCCAGCAGGTCCCGCAGCCGCAACGGCAACTCGACGTCCGCGCTGGCCGCCGCCTGCGCCAAGCTCCGGTAAGCACGCTGGGCGGCTTCCTCCCGCACGCTCGACACCAGCCGGGCCAGCACACTGGCCCCGGGCAGCAGCACCCGTTCGCGTCGCAGCCACGCCCGGGTCTGCTCGAACAACGCCACCGCGCCCTCGGCATGGATCCACGCCCGCGCGCCCATGAACTCCTCAAGGGACTCGTGCACCCCCGCGTCGCTGAAGTCGCGGTACCCGTACGCAGCTCGGATCTCCCACGAATGCTCGTACGCCGTCTGCTGCCGCTCGGTGTACCGCTTCACCACCGACGGATCCGCGATCTCCAACTGGGCGGCCACGTACTCCACCACCGACCACGGCACATCGAGGGGGTCCTCGGTCAGGAAATGCCCCAAGAACCGCACCGTCCCGACCTGCAGTCCAAGGCCGATCTTGTGGTGATCAGCGCGCTTGTGCGCGATCAGATCCAACGCGGTGCCGTCGAGTAGGAAGAAGCCCTCCAGCTCTGAACGGCTCAGCTCACCGACGATCCGCTCGTACGCGGCCATCTGATCATCAGATAAGAACTCAACGGGCACAGCGCAACAACGTACGTCGATTCACTCCGCTGCGGCAGGCCCACGCCAAGATCATTGCTACCGCTTACCCGCTGTACCGATCTTCCTCAACCCCGGCTCACCGCGGTGCCTCGTCGTCCTCCGCGCCGGCCAGTGCGCGGGCCTCGGTGGCCTGCGTCTCGTCCAGGCCCGTGTAGCCGGTCGCCTCATGCTCGCGGACCTGCGCGTCGATCCACCGGGTGTGGGCCTCCCAGGCGGCCTGTCGGCTGGTGCCCAGCGCCTGCCCGATCGCGGCCCACGACGCACCGGCGGCGCGGGCGGTGCGCACCGCGAGCTGGCGACCGTAGCCGGCCTTGCGGGCGATCACCTCGCCCAGGGCCAGCATCTCCAGCGCCTCGTCGCGGCCGAGCGGCCGACCGGCGGCCGGGTCGCCCGCTGGGGCGTGCCGGTCGACCAGCGCGTCCCGGTTGCGCAACTGCTCGTAGCGGGCCACCGCGGTGGTCAGGGTCCACCGGTGTTCCAGGTCGTCCACCATCGCCATCTCCTCAGCATGCCGTCAGGTCAGCTTGACTGTCAAGCTGACCTGACAAATGCGCCACCGACACATACGGCCGGGGCCACGGCGGATCG
>DASVVF010000354.1:0-7458 GCA_036386695.1 Catenuloplanes sp.
CTGTCCGTGGGCGCCCTGTACTTCGCCCGCCGGCGGGCGCCGCTCAACCTGATGACGGCCACGGCCGCGCTGGTGCCCGTCGCGGTGGCCCAACTGATGGGCTTCCGCTGGGTCGACGGCCTACTGGCCGCCCAACGGGACTTCGCCGCCCACGTCGAACCGCACCGCTCGGCCCTGTGGTGGGCGGCGATCAGCGGGGTGGCCCTGTTGCTGGCCGCCGGCCCGGCGCTGCTGGCCAGCTGGCGCAAACTGCGCAACACCCCCGGCTGGCCGTTCCTGTTGGGGGCCGGCGCCGCCGTGCTGTTCACCGTGCTCGCCGGGTTGGCCCGTGGCGGGGTGGAGCATGCCTGGCTGGCGTTCTTCCCGTGGCTGACCGTGGCGGCGGTGGCACCCGCCCGGCCCGGCGGCCCGCCGGTGAGCGCCCCGCTGTTGCTGACGGCGGGCGGGGCGGTGACCGCGATCATGATCAAGGCGATCCTGTCGACCACGTGGTGACCCGCTCCGGCGGGCGTCAGGCCAGTTCGACCAGCTCGAGCAGGTCGTCGCTCCAGGCGTCCTCGTCGCCGTCAGGCAGCAGGATCGCCCGGTCGGGCTTGAGGGCCTGCACCGCACCCGGGTCGTGGGTGACCAGCACGATCGCACCCGGGTAGCGGGCGATCGCGTCGAGCACCTGCTCCCGGCTGACCGGGTCGAGGTTGTTGGTCGGCTCGTCGAGCAGCAACACGTTGGCCCCGGAACACACCAGGGTGGCCAACGCCAGGCGGGTCTTCTCGCCACCGGAGAGCACCCCGGCCGGCTTGTCGACGTCCTCACCGGAGAACAGGAACGCGCCCAGGATCTTGCGCAGATCGGTGTCGGTCTGCTCCGACGCCGCGCTGCGCATGTGGTCCAGCACGGTGCGGTCGACGTCGAGGGTCTCGTGCTCCTGGGCGTAGTACCCCAGCCGCAGGCCGTGCCCGGCGTGCACCGCACCGGTGTCCGGGGTCAGCAGTCCGCCGAGAATGCGCAGCAGCGTGGTCTTGCCCGCACCGTTGAGCCCCAGGATGGCCACCCGGGAGCCCTTGTCGACGGCCACGTCGACATCGGTGAAGATCTCCAGCGACCCGTACGACTTCGACAGCTCCGAGGCGGTCAGCGGGGTCCGGCCACACGACGCCGGGGTGGGGAAACGGACCTTGGCCACCCGGTCGGCGACCCGGGTGTCCTCCAACCCGGACAGCAGCTTCTCCGCGCGCCGGGCCATGTTCTGCGCGGCGACGGTCTTGGTGGCCTTGGCCCGCATCTTGTCCGCCTGGGCCATCAGCGCGCCGGCCTTCTTCTCGGCGTTGGCGCGCTCGCGCTTGCGCCGGCGCTCGTCGGTCTCCCGCTGTTCCAGGTAGGTCTTCCAGCCGACGTTGTAGACGTCGACCACGGAACGCGTCGCGTCGAGGTACCAGACCTTGTTGACAACCGCCTCCAGCAACGAGCCGTCGTGGCTGATCACCACCAGGCCACCCTTGTGGGCGGCCATGTAGCCGCGCAGCCAGGTGATCGAGTCGGCGTCCAGGTGGTTGGTCGGCTCGTCGAGCAGCAGAATGCCGCTGCCGCCCTCGGCGGCGTCACGGAACAGGATCCGGGCCAGCTCGATGCGCCGGCGCTGCCCGCCGGACAGGGTGCCGATGGTCTGGGCCAGCGCCCGGTCCGGCAGGCCCAGGTTGGCGCAGATCCGGGCGGCCTCGGCCTCGGCGGCGTACCCGCCCAGGCTGGCGAACTGGTCCTCCAGGACCCCGTAGCGGCGGATCAGCTTGTCGCTGCTGTCCTCGGCGAGCTGCACCTCAAGCTTCTGCATCTCGGTCAGCAGGGTGTCCAGGCCGCGAGCGGAGAGCACCCGGTCGCGGGCCGTGACGTTCAGGTCGCCGGTGCGCGGGTCCTGCGGCAGGTACCCCACGGCGCTGCGCCGGTCGAGCTGACCGGCGTAGGGCGTACCCTCGCCGGCGAGCACCTTGAGCGTGGTGGTCTTGCCGGCGCCGTTGCGCCCGACCAGCCCGATCCGGTCGCCGGGCTGCACCCGCAGGGTCGTGTCGGACAGCAGGATGCGCGAGCCGGCGCGCAGTTCCAGGCCGGTGGCGGTGATCATCGCAGTGGTCTCGCTCTCAGGGGGCTCGAAGGCTGGCTCAGGGCACAGAAGAGCGCCGGCCGGAGCGTTCTCCCCAGGCGGGGAGCGCTTCTCCCGGTCGGCGCGCGGGGCGTCAGCCTTCGCAGAGCAGCACGACGGCAATTGTACCGGGTCCGGGCCGCCGGACCCAGCCGCCCACCGCCCCCGGGGGCGTGGTTAGCGCCTCACAGCGACGGGGTACAGGCGGTACGCCCGGCGGACGTCCGGCGCTGAGGCGTCGTAGCGCACGACGAACCGACGATCGGGGACGAGATGGAACTCAACGAGAACGCCAACATCGACACCAGCCAGGTGGAGGACCGGCGGGGCTCCGGCGGCGGCGGTGGTGGCGGTGGCGGTGGCGGCCTCGGCGGCATTCCGCTGCCCGGCGGGATCGCCGGCGTGGTGATCGCCCTGGTCGTCGCCCTGGTCGGCGGCGGGTTCGGGATCAACGCGCTGGGCGGCGACGACGCTGCCCCGTCGGCGGCGGCGGGGGACAACAGCGCGCTACGGGAGAAGTGCAACGCCCCGGACAAGCTGCAGCAGCTGGACTGCCGCAACGCCCTGTACGTCAACTCGATCCAGGACTACTGGCGCGACGCGCTGCCGGAGCACTTCGGCAAGCCGTACCAGCCGGCCAAGACGGTCTTCTTCGAGCAGGCCGTCAGCACCGCCTGCGGCCGGGCCGACTCCGGGGTGGGTCCGTTCTACTGCCCGGCCGACGACAGCGCGTACATCGACCTGACCTTCTACCGCCAGCTGGCCCAGCAGCTCGGCGCGCCGGGCCAGTTCGCCCAGCCGTACGTGCTGGCCCACGAGTACGGACACCACATCCAGGACGTGCTCGGCACCGAGGCGCAGATGCGCCGCCAGCAGCAGCGCGACCCGGGCAACGCCAACCAGCTGTCGGTCCTGCTGGAGCTGCAGGCCGACTGCTACGCCGGAGTCTGGGCGAAGAACGCCACCCGCACCGACGACGCCAAGGGCCAGGCGCTGTTCAAGACCATCACCGCCCAGGACATCCAGGAGGGCATCGAGACCGCCGAGGCGATCGGGGACGACACCCTGCAGCAGCGCTCGGGCGGCACGGTGAACCCCGAGGAGTTCACCCACGGCACGTCGGAGCAGCGTCGCAAGTGGTTCACCATCGGCTTCGAAACCGGCGACCCGAAGCAGTGCGACACCTTCAGCAAGGGGATCTGACCCGCCGCTGCGCCCACCCGCCAAGCCGACCGTGAGCCCGCACCCGAGCCGTCGGGTGCGGGCTCAGTGCGGTGGCGCCGGGTCGCGCACGAGGATCCGGACCGCCCGGGCGGCGGTGACCGCCGCCACCAGCACGGCGTGCCGGGGCTCGGGCACGTCCAGGAGGCGTTCGGCGCGCAGGGCGGCGACCGGTGCCAGCGCCCGGTCGGCGAGCACGGCGTCCACGGCCCGCCGGTCGCCGCCGGTCACCACCGCGCTGAGCGCCCCTACCTGCGGAAGCAGCAGCCGGGTGACCAACTGGGCGGCGTCGCCGGCGGCGGCCTTGGCCTGGTTCTCCCGGCGGCGGGCGAAGCGGTGCTGCGACCAGCCGCCCGCGGCGGTGCGGCCCTGCACGTAGCTGGTATCCACCTTGGACACCTCAAGGCGTTCGCCGTGGGCGATGCCGACGGCGACCGCCCCCTTGCGGGCCAGCAGCAGGCCGATCCGCCGGGGTGCCGCGGCGGCCGCGACGAAGCCGGCCAGGTCCGCCGCGGCCGGCGCACCGGGCGCGGCGTGCAGCTCGGCCAGGGCGCCGTCGGCCGCGGTGAGCAGCAGCCCGTCCGGTTGGGTGGTGACCGCCGCCGCCCCGTGGCGCTCGGTGAAGCCGTCCAGCCAGCGCGGCAACCGCGCCGGGGCCAGTTCGACCCAGCGCCCGCCACCGGCCGCTGGGCGACTGCTCATGGGCTCGACGGTACGCCCCCGCCAGCGACCGGGTCGCGGCCGCCGGCGTATTGACGATGTTCGCTCGGCTGGTTACGTTGGCGGGGCGGGAAAACGCTTTCCGCAATTGGCCGGGTCTGCCACCTGCCAACCCTGACCGGCCCGTTCGCGCCCAGGAAAGGCAGACCCCTCATGTCCCTTCGTCGTACCCTTCGCGCCGGCCTCGCCGCCGGCCTGCTCGTCGCCACCGTGGCGGCGCTACCGGCCCCGACCCCGGCTTCCGCCGGCACCGGCGCGGCCGCCCTCGCCGCCGCCGGCACGCCCGTCGGGTTCGCTTCGGTCAACGCCCTCGGCCAGAACGGCACCACCGGCGGCGCCGGGGGCGCCACCGTCACCGTCACCACCGCCGACCAGCTCAAGGACTACGCGGGGCGACGCGAGCCGTACGTCATCCGGGTCGCCGGCCGGATCGCCGTCAGCGGCATGATCACCGTCGTGGCGAACAAGAGCATCCTCGGCCTCGGCAGCACCGCCGAGATCACCGGCGGCGGCCTGCAGATGGGCTCGACCACCCGACCCGGCAACAACGTCATCGTGCGCAACATCCGGTTCAGCAACGCCGCCGACGACTCGATCAGCGTCACCAACCGGGCGCACCACGTCTGGATCGACCACAACGACTTCTCCCGCGGCTTCGACGGCCTGCTCGACATCAAGCGGGAGTCCGACTACGTCACCGTGTCGTGGAACCACTTCCACGACCACAGCAAGTCGTCGCTGGTCGGCCACAACGACAACTACACCGCGGACATCGGCAAGCTGAAGGTGACCTACCACCACAACTTCTTCGACAGCACCGACCAGCGCCACCCGCGGGTGCGCTTCGGCGAGCCGGTGCACGTGTTCAACAACTACTACCTGAACAACCGCCTGTACGGGATCGCGTCCACCGAGAACGCCGGCGTGCTGGTGGAGGGCAACTACTTCGAGAACGTGGCGCACCCGATCTACGTCGGCTACGACAAGAGCGGCCCGGGCCGGGTGGTCGAACGCAACAACCGGTACGTCAACTCGGGGGTTCCGCAGACCGCCGGCACGGTGGTCGAACCGCGCACCTACTACAGCTACACCGTCGACAACCCGGCCACGGTCCCCGCGACCGTACGGGCCGGGGTGGGGGTCGGCCGGATCGGGCTGTAGGGACGGCGACGGGGCGGAGCGACCCGCCCCGCGGCCGCCGCGTGAGGCCGCGCAGGCCTCACAGCACGATGATCCGCGCAGCGAAGGCCTTGACCCCGCAGTAGGGGCTACTGGCCTCGGATCTGACGACGTAGTTGCCCGAAGCCAGGCCACGCACGTCGGCCCGCTCGGCGCGGCGACGCCGCCTTCCACCAGCAAAAGCCGGGCGGCTGCTCACTTTCCGGCTGACCCGAGGAGCGCCACGGCCAGGGCGGCGATCAGCGCGCTGGAGACCAGTCCGGTCGCCAACCGACCGCGCGGCCCGGTGAGCAGTCGTCCGACGAGGCGGCCGCCGCCGGCCAGCAGCAGCTGCCAGCTGGCCGACGCGACACAGACGCCCACCACGAACAGGATCGGCCCGGCGGTGTCGACCGCCGGACCGGCGGCCCGGCGACCGAGGACCAGGGCGGCGAAGTAGACGATCGTCATCGGGTTGAGCAGCGTCAACGTCAGCAGGGCGGCATAGGCGCGGACCGCCGTGGTCGGGTCGATCGCGGCTCCCCCGGTGGTGACCGGACGCCGGTGCCGGCGGATCGCGGTGTACCCGGTGTGGGCGGCCATCGTCAGCAACACCAGGCCGGCCAGCCAGCGCAGCGGAACCTCGACCGCTGCCAACGGGCCGGCCAGCGCCACGCCGCCGAGCACGGCGATCAGGGCGTACAGCCCGTCGGCGGTGGCCACCCCCAGGGCCGCGGCGGCGCCGACCCGTAGCGAGGTGCGCGCGCTGAGGCTGACCACGAGAACGGCGACCGCGCCGACCGGGATGGCGACGCCGTAGCCGGCCACCAGCCCGGCCAGCAGCGCGGCGGTCACGGCGCGGCGAGGTGGACCGCCACCGCCCGGGGCTGCGTACGCTGTCGGCGCGCGGCGGTGGCCGGGCGGACGGCGACGGGCGGGTGGGGTGCGGCGATCACCGGCCCATCATGGGTGCCGCCCGGTCGGGCCGCCACCGGTTTCAGTGACGGCCCCGACCGGGTGGCTCAGCTGCCGGCGGGGGTGAAGATGACGCCCAGGCTGTCCAGTTCCGCGCCGGAGCGCCCGTGGAAGCCGGCGATCTGCCAGCCGGCCGGAGCGGTGTAGGTGACCGCGTCACCGGTGGGCCGCCCGGCCGCCAGCACCCGAGCGTGGTTGGTGGCGAACCGCGCCGAGAAGACCCGGGTACGGCCGTCCTTCTTCCCCCAGGACAGGGTCACCTGGGTGAGCTGCTCGCCGGCGGCCAACGGCAGGGTGCTCGGCGTGCCACCGTTGCCGCCGTGCACCAGGGTGGTCCCATCCGCCCGGGTGAGGGCGACCTGGTCGAGACGCGAACCGCCGCGCACCGTCAGCCGCTCGACCCGGGCGCGCGGGACCACCCGGTCCAGATCGGTGAACGGGGTTCCGTGCGGACCGCCGGCGGTGTCGCTGAGCCGCAGGTCGGGCTGCAGTGTCCAGCTGAACCGGGCGGTGTGCGGATAGTGGTCCGACAGCGGCTTGCCGGCGGCGTCGAGGAAGGCCTTGTTGTCGTTCTCGTACCCGGTGGCCCGCAGGGAGATGAACCGGTTGCCCCGGTAGAGGATCTTGTCGACCACCTCGCACGAGGAGGTGACGGCGGCCGGGTCGCAGACCAGCCCCGGGGTGTCGATCGCGGGCGGCACGCCGCCGCGCTGGTGCTCGACCCAGGCGTCGGTGAGCCCGTTGGTCTGCAGCAGTTCGCGGATGTTGTCCCGGCCACGGGTGTAGCGGGTGTTGGTGTCGCCCATGACGATCACGGCGTTGCCGGCGGAGTTCGCGGCGATGAACTGCGACAGCTGGGTGATGTTCGCCCGGCGGGCGGCCAGGTCGGCGTCGGCGCTGCCCGCGTTCGGGTGCGCGTTGTAGAGATCCAGGTGCACGCCCTCGGCCAGCCGGACCCGGTTCCAGCTGAAGCCCTTGGGGGTCAGGCAGTCGGTGCCGTTGCACTTGGCCCACTTCACCCGGGTCAGATCGGTGATCGGGAAGCGGGACAGCGTGTTCATCCCATCGCCGAACGGCACGCCACCGCTGGTGGCCGAGCGGTAGGGGTGCCGGTCGGCCGCGTAGAGCGCGGCGTGGTAGTTGAAGTCCTCCTGCACGTGCACGATGTCGTACCGGTCCAGGCGTTGCCCGATGGCGGTGGTGTTGACCGCCGGTGAGCCGCTGGAGATCAGCGCGGGCAGTCCGGCGAC
>DASVVF010000355.1:0-7475 GCA_036386695.1 Catenuloplanes sp.
GCCGATGGCGGCGTGCCCGGTCAGCGCCGCGAGGCGATGCTCGTTGAAGATCGCGGGAACGAGTCCCATCCCCTTGTCGACCCACATCTGGGACCCGTCGCTGACCGCGATCCCGGCGGCCTCCTGGCCGCGATGCTGCAGCGCGTACATCGCCAGGTACGTCAGGTGGGAGGTTGGCCGCCCGGGTGCCCAGAGTCCGAAGACCCCGCAGGCCTCACCGATCGACTCGGACCCGTCGGCATCGTCGGGAATCCAATCTGCCACGGCGGAACGATACCCCGCCGGGCTGACGTGCCCGGTCGCGCCACCACCCTGGCCGGCGTGGCGAACAGGCCTCCCCGGGAGCAACCGGCGCCCCCCGCGTCAGAGGCGGTCACCCACGCGTGACCAGAAGCCCGGTTCGATCCCGAGGCTACGCAGCCAGGTCTGCTCGCCGCGTCCGATGATCTGCTCGGCGTTCGCCCGCAGCAGAGCCAGGATGTCGTCGCCCCCGGTGCCGCCCAGCGCGGCCACGACGCGCGGCACGTCAGCGGGTTGGACCGTGAGGGCGTACTCGTACTCAGCGCCCCACGGGTTGTCCGGGTTCAGATCCTGGCCCAGGAAGACCAGGGTGCCGTCCGGCCGCAGCTCGACGTCCACAAAGGATTTGTTCCGGGCCCAGAAGGCGATCTTGCGCTGGTGCGCCGACGGCTGACCGTCGCCCACGCCGGTGGCAGGCTGCGGCGGATAAGAGGGGTACGGCGGCTGCGGCGGCTGCTGCTTGCGGGACAAGCGGCGGATCAGCCCGATGGCCGACCACACCAGGACGCCGACCACGATCAGACAGCAGAGCCCTCGACCCATCACGAGGCCCAGGGTGTACGCCAGGCTCTCCGGTGCCTCTCCCTGCACTCCGACTCCCCTACCTCATGCGACGAGGTGCCGACAGTACACGGCAGGTCCGCAGCCCAGGTGCCCTGTTCGCCTGGTCGTCGAGGTGCGGTTCCACCCAGACCGACAGGAACACCGATGAACCACCGCACCGACCCGGCGGCCTCCATCGACCGGGACGGCCCCCGCCCCGGCAGGTCGCTACCATGCGGACATGTGCCGGTACGCCGAGACCCCCTACCGGGTCCACTACGTGTGCGTGTCGTGCCGGCGTAGTCACAAGTACGCCTGGGGCGACGCCACCCATCCATGCACCTCGTGTCGACAGCCGATGGTCTTCGCCGGGCACGACTTCGCGGCCCCCCGTCGGCGGAATGACTCCGGGTGGGCCGCGGTCGCGGCAGTTCTCGGAGCCGGGCTTCGCTACGAGGGTTTCGAGGTCTGCGGGTGCGCGCGCGACCCGAAGTTCCGGCCACGAACGCGCTCCCAGGTCCGGATGCGGCGGCGGGTCGCCGGCCGCCTTGGGTTGTCGGAGGCTCAGGCGCTGGCCGCTCGGGATCCGTACGATCCCGGTTGACCTCGACGCGGCTAGCCGACGGCCAACGACACGCCGAGCGTCACCATGACCCCGGCTACCGCCCCGTCCACGACCCGCCACGCCGCTGGACGGGCCAGCAATGGCGCCAACCGGCGGGCGCCGAGCCCCAGCCCGGCGAACCACAGCAGACTCGCCGTTGCCGCCCCGGCGCCGAACGCCCACCGGTTCGGGTCATGGTGAGCGACCGTGCCGAGCAGCACCACCGTGTCGAGATAGACGTGCGGGTTGAGGAACGTGAACGCCAGGCACGCCAGCATCGTCGCCCGTAGGGTGGCCGGCGGACGATCAAGCGGGGTGAGCGCGGCCGGCCGCAGAGCGCGGCGAGCCGCCAGGATCGCGTACCCCAGCAGGAAGGCGGCCCCGCCCCACCGCACAGCCGTCAGGGCGCCGGGCGAGCCGGTCAGGACCGCCCCCAGGCCGGCGATGCCGGCGGCCATCAACACCGCGTCGGCGGCCGCGCAGACCGCCACCACCGCCACGACGTGTTCCCGGCGAAGCCCCTGCCGCAGCACGAACGCGTTCTGCGCACCGATGGCGACGATCAACGCGAGCGAGAAACCGAACCCGGCCAGCACAGAACCCATGCCGACCACGCTAGGGCGACCCGGCCCCGCACTCCAGCTAATGTTCCTTCACCGGCATTAGAATCGCTTATGGCGCTCGACCCGGTGCAACTCGCGACGTTCCAGGCTGTCATCGAGCACGGCAGCTTCGACGCCGCGGCACAGGTCCTGCACGTCACTCCGTCCGCGGTCAGCCAACGGATCAAAGCCTTGGAGCAGGTCGTCGGGCAGGTCCTCGTACGCCGAACACGACCGTGCGTTCCGACAGCCGCCGGCCAGCCCCTGGTGCGCCTCGGCGGCCAGGTGGCGCTCCTGGAACGCGAGGCCCTCGCCGCGGCGGGCGGCGCCCTCAGCGGCCGCGCCCGGACCCGCCTTGCCATCGTCGTCAACGCCGACTCCCTCGCCGGCTGGTTCCTTCCGGCCCTGACCGCCCTACCGGACGTGGACTTCGACCTGCACACCGACGATGAAGGCCACACCGCCGAGTTGCTGCGCGACGGCACCGTCATGGCAGCGGTCACCACCGAACGGGTTCCGGTGCAGGGATGCCGGGTGCAACGACTCGGGGCGATGCGCTACCTCGCCGTCGCCGCACCCGCCGGCCACACGGCCTGGTTCGCCGGACGCGATCCAGCGGAGGCGTTCACGACCGCCCCCATGATCCGCTTCAACCGCAAAGACACCCTGCAACACCGCTTCGCCCGCACGATCACCCGACGCGACATCGATCCCCCGACGCACTTCGTCCCAGCGTCGGCGAGCTTCAACGAGGCAATCCGCCTCGGGCTCGGCTGGGGCCTCGTACCCGAGGATGTGGCCCGCACCGACATCGCCGCCGGCCACCTCGTCCAACTCACCGACGGCCACCACCTCGACGTGCCGCTGCACTGGCAATACTGGCGCCTGGAATCAGCGACACTGACGGCCCTGACAGCAGCGGTCCGCGCAGCCGCCGCCGCCGCCCTGCGATAGCCGGCCGATGAGTTTCGTATCCCGATTATCCTTCGTCGGCACCGAGCCAGGCCGATGCTGCCTGTCGTGACCCGCGACGCTCACCGCCCGCGGGGCCCAGTGTGGATCACCACCGGCCTCGCGGTGATGGCTGTCGCCTGGTGGGCGCTGCAGGCCACGGTCGGCGCCGGCCCGAGAGCGATCGGCTACGCGGTCGTGGCGCTCAGCTGGGTCGTCGCCGGAGTCGCCGTGCACCGGCTGCGCGGCACGGTGCCGCTGCACCCCACCGCCCGGCGCTTCTGGCTCCGGCTGCTCATCGCCGTCGGGCTCCTGGCCACCGGGTACGCCGTTCTCGCCGCCGGGTTCACGGCACGCCTGCCCGGGGCGTCGCCGCTGACCGTGCCGTACCCCGCCATCGCGGGTGTGGCCGGTGGGGTCGCCG
This sequence comes from Catenuloplanes sp., assembly GCA_036386695.1. Lineage (GTDB taxonomy): Bacteria > Actinomycetota > Actinomycetes > Mycobacteriales > Micromonosporaceae > DASVVF01. The sequence goes on from DASVVF010000355.1 coordinate 3,425, forward strand.
TGGCGGTGTGGGCCGTCGGCCAGGTTTCCGCCGACGTCGTCAGCCTGGCCCAGCGGTGGCGGGTAAACCTCGACCGTACGATCGCCTTCGTCGGCTGTGCGACGGTCCTGTGGCAGTTCGGGCTCGTGCCCATGCTGACCGCCGACGGACGGTGGGGCACGCGGTCGTTGTGGCTGGTCGCCCTCACCGTCGGGTTGGCGATCTGCAGCATCAGCGAAGCGGCCCGCGTCCGCGCGGGTCCGGTCGACCGCACCGCGCTCCGGCTGGTCGCCGCGACCGGGTTGATTCCCGCCGCCGCTGTGCTGCTGGTGATGACCGGCGGCGCCGGTGGCCCCGCGGCCCAGGCTCTGCTCGCGCCGCTCGGCGCCGTTCTGGTGACACTCGCCGTACGTGCGCAGTCGAGGTCGGCGGGCGCGGCCGGCGACGTCCCGGGCCGGTCCCGCGGGGCGCTGCCCTATCTTGCCGCCGGCGGCGTCGACGCGGCACTCATCGCGGCCGCGATCGGCCCCGCGCACTGGTCCGACCGGGCTGTCATGTTCGCCGCGGTCGTCGTCACCGCGCTCATCGCGGTGCGCCAGTTGCTCGCCCACCGCGACAACAACCGGCCGGGCGGCGACCTGCGCGCCAACGGGGACCGGGTGCACGATGAGGCCACCCATGACCGGCTCACCGGCCTGGCCAACCGGGCGCTGTTCCGCGAGCGGCTCGAGGCCGCGCTGCGTCAGACACCCGGCTCGACGGTGCTGCTGGTGAACCTGGACGATTTCCGGACCGTCAACGACTCCCTCGGCCAGGACATCGGTGACCGCCTGCTCAAGTCGGTGGCTGCGGTGTTGCGTGCCGCGGTGGGGGACGACGGCCTGACCGCGCGAATCGGCGGCGACGAGTTCGCCGTCCTGCTCCACGGCCCGACCCCGACAGGCGAAACCGTCGCGGAGCGTCTGCTGGACACCCTCCGCCAGCCGGTCGGCGAGCACGGGCTTGTCGTCCTGGCCAGCATCGGCATCGCCACCGCCACCCCCGGCGCGTCACCGGACAGCGTGCTGCACCACAGCGACGCCGCCCTGTACGCCGCCAGGCAACGCGGCAAGACCGGCTATCTGCGCTACGTGCCCGGCATGGAGCAGCCCGTCCGAGCGGAGATGCAACTCGCCGGTGACCTGCGGCGGGCGCTCGACCGCGGCGAGTTCCGCCTGGCGTACCAGCCCATCATGGGCCTCGAGGACAGCCGGATCATCGGGGTGGAAGCCCTGGTGCGGTGGGATCACCCCACCCGCGGGACGATCTCGCCCGTTGACTTCATCCCGGTTGCCGAACGGACCGGCCTGATCGTTCCGCTCGGGCGGTACGTGATGCGGGAGGCCTGCCGGCAGGCAGCCGCCTGGCTGGCCGAGTTCGGGCCGGACGCGCTGCAGAAGATCGCTCCGAACGTGTCGGCCCGGCAGTTGGACGACCCGAACTTCATTGCCGAAGTCGCCGCCGCCCTGGCCGACAGCGGGTTGTCCAGCAACCGGCTGGTCCTTGAATTGACCGAGTCGGCCGTACTGCGCGGCCGCCAGGTGTCACAGACCCTCCGCGAACTCGACCGCATGGGGATCAAACTGGCCCTGGACGACTTCGGCACCGGCGAGTCGTCACTGAGCCTGCTGCGTTCCTTCCCGGTGGCCATCATCAAGCTGGACAAGTCCTTTGTCGACGGGATCGAGATCGACGATCCGTGCCCGGCCACGTGCGACGCCCGACAGGCCGTCGCCCGGGCGGTCATGCAACTGGCCGGCGCCCTCCGATTGGACGCGGTCGCCGAGGGCATCGAGAATGCCGCCCAGGTGCAACGGCTTCGTGATCTGGGCTACAGCCTGGGACAGGGTTTCCACCTGGGCCGCCCGATGCCGGCGGAGGACCTGTCCCGGCTGTTGGCTGCCCAGCGCAGCATGGTGGGTGCCGCCTGAGCCGAGGTTCGGTGCGGGGACTGCCCGCCCTGCCGGCGATGGTTGTCACTCACCATGGCTGTCGCGCACGGCGATCAGACGGTACGCCCCAACGATGCCGCCGAGAAGCAACGGCCATGTCCACGGCAAGCACAGCACTCCACCCGCGCCGTCCCATGGGCTGTCCGCGTAAGTGCTGGATGGGTGGTCCGCTGCGATCGTGAAGGAACGTGCGGCCAGCCCCGCCAACACCACGGCCACAAGAGGCGACCCATAGACGACCGACACCGGCCCGCGCAAGCCGGCCGCCCCGACAGCTGCGCAGGTCAGCACGACCGCAGCGGCGGCGTATCCACCGCCGGAGACCAGGTAGTCACCACGACTCATGCTGGGATTCAGGAACCGGAGAGATCCGTAGCCGACAACCACGCCGTTGACGGCGGTACAGCTGATCGGCACCCACCACGTGACGAGGGCGCGTCTACCACGTAGCCACCGTCCTCGTTCCGCCATCATGGAGACTGTATCGATCCTCGGACCGGCCGTCTGGAGATCGCGCTCATCGCCGCCTGAGGCTCGGGTACCGGTTGCCACCCAGGGCCCCGCGTCACCATCAGTCCCGTCGCCGTGCGTACCAAACGACAGAAGACAAGATGGCGACACCAGCCACTACGAACATCGCTCTGCCCGCACCGAGTGAGATGTCCATGAGGTCGACCGTGGTCGATATCAGCAGAGCCGCGCCCAGCAGGAGCCAGGATCCGCCAAGTCGAACGGGGTACCGGGCAATCGCCTCTCCCCTGAGTCGGACCACGAGTTGCGGGACCCGTCGGTTCAGAAGCGTCCACACGCCTTGAACCATGAGACCGAGAGAGCCGACAATCACCAGCGCTACCAGGACATGGTCAAAGATGTTCTCCAGCACATCCGCAGGGTTCCATGGACCGGCCGCGATTGCTAGCGCCCGTGGGGCTGCGTCCCGAACCCCTGCCCGACACGGTCAGCCTCGGGTAGGAGTCGAGCCGGCCAGCGGATGATCCGGCACAGGTCTGGCACAACAGGAAAAGCCCGGACCGAAGTCCGGGCTTTCCTTCCTGGTGGAGCCGAGGAGACTCGAACTCCTGACCCCCACACTGCCAGTGTGGTGCGCTACCAGCTGCGCCACGGCCCCTCCCGCACCCGGTCGCCCGGGCACCCGCGCAATATTACACACCGCTGCCCGAGTCCGCCGAAAGGGGGTGCCGGCGCGTCGGCCCGGGAGGCGGCGGTCAGTTCATCGCCACGTCGGGGGGGAAGTGCGCCACGGCGGCCAGGATGCCGCCCTGCCGCCGTAGCACCATCTGCCACAGGTCGTCGGGGCGGTGGACGAACGCGTCGCCGGGCAGCGCGTCGAAGACGAACCAGGAACCGGTGGCGACCTCGCTCTCCAACTGGCCGGGTGACCAGCCGGAGTAGCCGGCGAAGACCCGTACGGCGGTGAGCTGCTCGCCGAGTTTCTCGGGGTTGGCCGACAAATCGATCGTGCCGACGCACCCGGACACCGGGTGGAAGCCGGTGACCCGCCGGGTGTCGGGGCGTCGCCGGGCCAGGCAGATCGCCGATTCGGGCTGCACCGGCCCGCCCTCGAAGAGCACGGCCGGGTCTCCGGCCAGACCGCCCCAGCCGCCGAGGACCTCGGCGACCGGCACCTCGGTCGCCCGGTTGAGGACCACGCCGAGCGCGCCGCCCGGCTCGTGGGCCACCAACAGGACCACGGTGCGGTCGAAGTTCGGATCCTTCAGTGACGGAGTTGCCACCAACAACCGACCGGTCATCGACTCCATGGCGCGTCCCCCGGTGCGCTGTCCCTCGCCGTGCACGTGCACCCCGCTATCCGTGCGCGCCGGAGACGCGGAATCCGTTGTCCTCGTCGTCGGTCAGCACGGTGGCGGACCGGTCCGCGTACCCCCGTGACGGACCCGGTGACACACCGTGGCCCGGCACCGGATCGAGCGCCCGGAAGCCGCCTGCAAACCGCCTGTTCGGCTCGTACCCGGTACGTTGCACCAGAAACGTCGCCGAACTTCGCGGACTCGGGCTGTCCACCGTGACCATGCGTGCTGTCAACGCCATGCTGGCACGAT
>DASVVF010000356.1:0-11235 GCA_036386695.1 Catenuloplanes sp.
GACCAGGATGTCCGGTTCCCCGTACGGCCGGGTCGCCGCCTCGGCCGCTGCCGGCAGCGCGGCGCGGTCGCCGACGTCCATGCCGACCCAGGACGCGGTCACGCCCGCCGCCGTGAGGTGCGCGACGGTGTCGGCGAGGGCGGCCTCGCCGCGGGCGGCGACCACCACCCGGGCGCCGGCTCCGCCGAGGGCGACGGCGATGGCCCGACCGATACCCGAGCTACCCCCGGTGACCAGGGCAACTCGGCCGGCCAGCGAGAAAAGTCCCGTAAGGTACGACGACATGCGGGCACCTTAGAACCGGGGTGAAAGCCGCGCAACCAAGGCGCTCCCGATCCGCTACCGGTACGCACCCGGCGGCCGGCATGGTCAATCCGACGGGAACACACTCCAACGGCGGGCAGGAGGTGACGTCGCGATGAGTTCGCATGTGGCAGGCGGTGCCGTGGGCATCGACAACTCGGCGGCGCGCGACCTGCAGGACCGGCTACGCCGACGGCGCGCGCTGGGCAAGGACCCGGTCTGCTGGGCCGGCGCCGTGCTCGGGCTGGGGTGGCTGGTCGGCTACGCGGTGCTGATCGTGCTCGGCGGCGAGTCCACCGGCCTGCGGCGACTCGTCAGCGACGGGGCGTACCTGGTGCCGATCATCGCGGCGGCCACCATCGGTATCCGCGCGGCCCGCCGGGCGCAGGGACCGGCCCGCGCGATGTGGCGGATCCTCGCCGTCGCCAACACCGCCTGGCTGGTCGCCGAACTGGTCCGGTTCGGCTACCCGTTGCTCGGCGACGGCGGCCGCCCGCCGTTCCCGTCCTGGGTCGACGCCCTCTCGCTGACCGCGGTCTCGCTGGCGATCCCGGCGATCCTGCTCGGGTTCCGCCACGCCGGCTCACTGCGGCAGGTGCGCGGCCTGCTGGACGCCGGACTGATCGTCACGGCGATCGCGGCGGTGGGCTGGCACCTGCTGATCGCACCGCGGCTGTCCGGCCCCGCCGACCCCGGGGTGTTCGTCACCGCCGCCTACCCGCTGCTCGATCTGGTTCTGCTCGCCTGCCTGGTCTCCGTGGGCGTGGCCGGGCACCGGATGGTGCCGTACTCGGTGCTGCTGGTTGGCCTGGCCTACTGCTTCGCGGCGGCCAGCGGTGCCATGCTCAACTATTTGGTGGCCACCGGCCAACCCGGCAACAGCGGGTGGGGCAGCCTGGGCTGGCAGGCGCAGGCCGTGCTGCTGTGCCTGGCCGCGCTGGTCTCGCTGCGGCACCACGAGGACCCGGCCACCGTCCAGAAACTGGACCGGGGCTTCACCGTGCTGCCGGTTCTGCTGGCCGCCGCGGCGTCGGTCAGCCTCGTGCTGGTCGACCGGTCCGCCACCGGCGCGGTCCAGTCCTCGACCCTCATCCTGAGCGGGGTGCTGCTCGGCGGGTTGCTGCTGCGCCAGGTCCTCTTCGGCTGGGACCGCGACCGCCGGACCCGCCACCTGCAGTCCGCCCTCGACCAGCAGGAGAAGGCGGCCGTCACGGACGGGCTCACCACCCTGTACAACAGGCGTTTCCTGTTGGAGATGCTCAAGCTGGAAGCCGACCGGTCCAGCCGGGCCCAACGCCCGCTGAGCCTGGCGGTGATCGACCTCGACCACTTCAAGCGGGTGAACGACACCCACGGGCATCCGGTCGGCGATCTGGTGCTGGTCCAGGCGGCCAACCAGATCCGGCAGGTGTCGCGCAGCAGCGACATCGTCGCGCGCTACGGCGGCGAGGAGTTCGTCATCCTGCTGCCCGACACCGACGAGACCGAGGCCTTCGAGCTGGGCGAGCGGATCCGGCGCGCCCTGCACCGCACCCCGCTGCGCTCCCCGCGCGGCGACGACATCCGGATGACCGGGTCGGTCGGTGTGGCCACCGCCCGGGTCGACCCGGGCACCGGCATGCTCAACACCGAACGGCTGGTGGCCGAGGCCGACCGGGCGCTGTACCAGGCCAAGGCCCAGGGGCGCGACCGGACGATCGTGGCCGGCCGGTTGAACGCCGACGAAGGCGCCTCGACGGTGGCGCTGCCGTACGCGCTGCTCTGGATCGCCGACCGGATCGACTCCGCGCTGGGCAGCCACGAACACAGCACCGCGGTGGAACGCTGGACCCGGCTGCTGGGCCGTCGGCTCGGCCTCAACGGCGCCGCCCTGGGCCGGCTGGCTGCCGCCGGCCGGTTGCACGACATCGGCAAGGCGACCGTCGACGAGGCGATCCTGCGCAAGGCCGGGCAGTTGGAACCCGAGGAATGGGACCAGTTGCGCTGCCACTGCGAAGAGGGCGGCCGGCTGCTGCGCGACCTCGGGCACAGCGACCTGGCGCCGCTGGTCGAGGCGCACCACGAACGGTACGACGGCAGCGGTTACCCGCACGGGATGGCCGGGCGGACGATCCCGTTCGAGTCCCGGATCATCGCGGTCTGCGACTCGTGGGCGGCGATGCGCGTCAACCGGGCGTACGCCACCGCCAAGACCGTCGCCGAGGCGCGCCGGGAGATCGAGAAGGGTCGCGGCACCCAGTTCGATCCGGAGATCGCCGACGCGTTCCTGGCCCTGGTCAACGCGGGCCTGATCGACGAACCGCGGCCGCTGTCCAACGCGCCGGAGGACGCCCCGGTCGAAGTGGCCCCCGACCACGGGCTCACCCACGCGGCCTGAACCGGGGCCCCTGCGGGGGTGAACCGGGCCCCCGGAGCTGTGCCGTGCCCGGCCCGGGTGGGGCCGGCCGGGTGGGGCCGGCGCCGCCCGGCCGTCAGGCGGCGCGGTCGTCGACGAGCAGAACGTCGTGTACGGCGTGCCAGATCGCCTCGTTCGCCGCGACCAGCAGGCCGGGGCGGTCGTCGCCGGGCAGGTAGTCGGTCCCGTCGAAGCGGCGGGCTGTTCCGCCGGCTTCCCGCACGAACAGCGTCCCTGGAGCGTGGTCCCAGGGCAGGGTCCGCCAGAAAAGGACGAACTGCTGCGTGTCGGCGACGATGTCGGGGTACTCCCGGCCGGCGCAGTGCAACCCCTCGGACACCTTGCCGAGCTGGCTGGCGGCCCGCTCGACCGGCACCCGCAGGACCTGCGGTAGGAACCGGCTCATCACCGCGCCGGTCAGTTGATCCGGCGACGGCGCGTCGGCGCGGGCGCTGACGCGCACCCCGTCCAGGTACGCCCCGGAGCCCAGTTCCGCCACCGCCAGCTCGCCGGTCATCACGTCGAGGATCCAGCTGGCCACCGGAGCACCGCCGCGCAGCAGGGCGACCATCACGGCGAACGGCGTACGGCCGGCGGCGAAGTTCGACGTGCCGTCGAGCGGGTCGACCAGCCAGACCATGCCCGGCGAGCGCAGCCGGTCGAGCACCGTCGGGTCATCGGCGGTGCCCTCCTCACCGACCACCAGCGAGCCGGGCAGCAGCCGCTGCAGGCCGGCGGTGAGGATCTCCTCGGATCGCCGGTCGGCCACGGTGACGACCTCGCCGGGCGCCTTCTCGCTGATCTCGTCGTCCGCCAGTCGACGGAACAGCGGTTCGACCGCCGTCCGGGCCGCCTCCCGGACGAGTTCTCCCACCTGCTCGATCATGATCAGTTCCGGGGTGGGAGCTTGACGACGCTGACGAAGAACTCGTCAATCTGCCTGATCACCGCGATGAACCGCTCGAAGTCGACCGGCTTGGTGACGTACGCGTTGGCGTGCAACTGGTAACTGCCCAGGATGTCCTCGTCGGCCGCGGACGTGGTGAGCACGACCACCGGGATCCGGCACAGGTCGGCGTCCTTCTTGACCTCGGCCAGCACCTCGCGCCCGTCACGACGGGGCAGGTTGAGATCCAGCAGGATCAGGTCGGGGCGCACCGCGTCGGCGTACTGCCCCTCGCGGCGCAGGTAGGCCAGCGCCTCGGCGCCGTCGGAGACGACGGTGAGCCGGTTGCGGACCTTGTGCTCCTCGAAGGCCTCCTGGGTCATCAGCACGTCGCCCGGGTCGTCCTCGACCAGCAGGACCTCGATCGGGGTACCGCTCACCCGCGGTGCGGTCATCGGACTGTCTCCTTCGCCGGATCGGTGTCCGCCGGGTCGGTCTCACCCGGAACGGTTGCGGCCGTCGCGGCCGACGGCGAGACGTCGACCTGCTCGCCGGTGGTGGGCTGGGCAGCCGGTTCGTCGGCTGCGGGCTGCTGCTCGACGCCCATCGGAAGAGTAAAGCGGATGGCCGTCCCGTCGAGGTGGTCCGGGTCGAGCCAGATCCGCCCGCCGTGATATTCCACGATCTTCTTCGCGATGGCCAGCCCGATGCCGGTGCCGGGGTAGGCGTCCTTGGCGTGCAGCCGCTGGAAGATCACGAACACCTTGTCGGCGAACTCCCGTTCGATGCCGATGCCGTTGTCGACGCAGCTGATCTCCCATTCGTCGTCGACCCGCCGACCGCTGATGCGCACCTGCGGCGGCACGCCGGGCTTGCGGAACTTCAGCGAGTTGTTCGCCAGGTTCAGCAGGAGGGTGGTCAGCAACGGCTCCTCACCGCGCACGACCGGCAGGTCCGACCAGGTGATCGTGCCACCGGCGGCCTGCTGGGCGGCCTGCAGCTGACCGCCGACCTCGGTCATCATCTGGTTCAGGTCGACCTCGGCGAACCCGGCGGTGACCCGCCCGATCCGGGAGAACGCCAGCAGATCGTTGATCAGCCGCTGCATGCGCTGCGCCCCGTCGACCGCGAAGGCGATGTACTGGTCGGCCCGGTCGTCGAGCTGACCGGCGTACCGGCGCTGCAGCAGCTGACAGAAGCTGGCCACCTTGCGCAGGGGCTCCTGCAGGTCGTGTGACGCGACGTAGGCGAACTGCTCCAGGTCACGGTTGGAGCGGCCGAGTTCCTCGGCCTTCTCCTCGAGCTGCCGGTGCGCGTCCTCGATCTTGTACCGGGCGGTGCGGACCTCGGCCAGGTCGGCCACGATCTGCCGGCGCATCCCGTCGACGTCGCGGGCCAGCCCGGCCAACTCCGGCGGACCGACACCGGAGATCACCCGGTCGTAGTCGCCGCCGGCGACCTCGCGGACCTGGGCGGCCAACTCCGTCACCGGTCGGCTGACCAGCCGGTCCAGCAGGATCAGCAGGATCAGCCCGGCGGTCAGGACGATCCCGGCGGCCAGCACCAACAGCAGCAGCAGGGTGTTGCTGCTGGCGCGGGCCTGCACCGCCACCTCGTCGCGTACCCGCAGGACCGAGGTCTGCAGCTGCGCGACGGTGCGGCGCAGCTCAGCGAAGCGGCTCTGGGCGGCCGGCGCGGAGATCAGCCGCTGCCCGGCCGGCGGACCGCCGGTGCGGACGGCGGCGATCACCGGCAGCGCCACGGCGGTACGCCACTGCGCGGCCTGCTGTCGCACGGCGCGCAGCTGCTCGCGGACCGCCGGGCGGTCGGTCAGGCTGGCGTCCATCTCGGCGGTGACGCTCCGCTCGCGGGCCAGCCCCTTCTCGTACTGGTCCAGTTCGGCCTGCCGGCCGGTCAACGCGAAACCGTGGACGCCGGCGTCCTGGTCGACGAGCGCGGTCAGCAGGCTCTCCGCGTTGGCCCGCAGCGGGCCCGCGTGGTTGAGCACCTGGTCGATGTGCGCGCGGCTGTGGTTGGCCGCCACGGCGGCGCTGCCGGCCAGCAGCGTCAGGAGCAACCCGACCAGCACGCACAGGGCGGTGACCCGCTGCCGCAGGGTCCATTGCGCTGGGCCGTTCACCACCCGGTCCCGCGCGTGATCAGCAACATCGCGACGTCGTCGGCCAGTGGCCCGCCGTTGGCCGACTCGGCGCGCCCGACCAGCCAGCCGGGCAGCGTCGGCAGTGCCACCTGCCGGGCGTCGTCGCCGGCCAGCAGGTCGCACAGACCGGGAACGTCGAGCCGCTCGTGGCCCGGACCGGCGTGGCCCTCGATGAGTCCGTCGGTGTACATCAGCAGCGACCAGTCCTCGGTGGCGAACTCCAGCTCGTATGCCCGGGTGGGTCGTGGGCGCACGCCCAGGACCAGACCGGAGGGAGCCGGTACGGGGGTGACCGTGCCGCCGGCCAGCAGCAGCGGTGGTGGATGGCCGGCCAGCCGGACGGTCGCCCGGTTGGCCGCCAGGTCCAGGCAGACCGACGCGACCGTCGCGAAGATCTCGCGGACCCGGCGCTCGCTCATCAGCACCTGCTCGACGGCCGGCAGCACCGCCTCGTCGCGCACCCCGGCCAGCACCAGGGCCCGCCAGGCGACCCGCAGCTCGACGCCCAGGGCCGCCTCGTCCACCCCGTGCCCGCAGACGTCCCCGACGATGAAATGCAACCGGTCGGCGCCGACCTGGACGACGTCGAAGAAGTCACCGCCGAGCACACCGCGGCTGCGCCCAGAACGGTAGAAGGGGTGCACCGCGACCTTGTCGGTGTCCATCAACGGTCGGGGCAGCAGACCGCGTTCGAGGCGGGCCGACTCGGCCTGGCGCAGTTCCACCTCGCGCAGCCGGCGGGTGTTCTCGTCGGCGCGCTTGCGTTCGACGGCGTAGCGCAGGGCCCGGGTCAGCAGGACCCCGTCGACCTGCCCCTTGACCAGGTAGTCCTGCGCGCCTTCGGCGACCGCCGCGACACCGAGGTGTTCGTCCTGGCGGCCGGTGAGCACGCACACCGCGGCGCCGCTGGCCATCGCCAGCAGTTGGCGCAGCCCGTCGAAACCCTGGGCGTCGGGCAGCCCGAGGTCGAGCAGTACGCAGTTGACCCCGGCGATCTGCTGGCGGGCCTCGCTGAGGCTGCGGGCGACGGCCAGGTCGAAGGCGGCACCGGCCTCGGCGAGCAGCTCGCGGACGAGGAACGCGTCGCCCTCGTCGTCCTCGACGAGCAGGACCCGTAGCCGCTCGCTGGGTGGTGGGCCGGTGATGCCGCCCGGCGCTGCCAGCGGCGCTGTGGCGGGCCAGCCGGTCACGCCGCCACCTCGCTCGGCTCGGTGACCGCCGGGCGCGCGGCGGTCGGAACGGACAGCGGCTCGCGGTGATCCGCGGGGACAACCCGCTGATGGTGTACCAGATGCCGCCGCCACACAACCTGGGGGCCGACGGTTGCGGCCGAGGTCACGAAGCCGGCGATTCGGCGTGCTCAGCGGCCGGCGACCCGGCCCGCCCGGCTGGCCCGGTGCGCTGCGCGACGCGGCGGGCCCGGTCGGCGATGACCTCGCCCAGGATGCCGTGCAGCCGGCCGCAGTCGCGGCAGTGCAGGTTCTCGTCGACCCGCCGCCCGCCGCACTCGGCGCAGCGCCCGCGGTCGTCGGGGTCGCGGTAGACGCTCAGCGCCCGGCACAGGGCCCGGGCCACGTGATCGGTGACCGTGAAGGTGGCGGTCCCGCTGGCGGTACGCACGCCCAGCACGGCGACCGGTGGTCCACCGGCGGCCGGGTCGTACGGCGCGACCCGGTCGACGAAGTCGGCCATGACGGCCAGCGGGTCGAGAGGGAGGGACATCTCCCAAACTATGTCACAGCCGTTGCGGCACTGCCCGTAGCCGCCGTTCGGGCGGGGGTTCGGGGCGCCCTGACGCGCCCGTCCACACAGCGGTCGAATCCGACGCGGGCGCTGTGGCGGGACGGTTGACACCCTGACCTCAAGGCATCAACATACTTCTACTTGTTCCGCTCCGGGAGCGCTCCCATAAATTGATACATATGATCGCCGGTGCTGCCCTCACCGGCGGTCGGCCTCCCGGGCCGCGGATCCCGACCCCCCCGAGGAGTCACCCTGTGATCCGATCCCATAGCCGGCGCCGGACGGTCGCCATCGGCGCCACCGTGATCGCCACCGCCGCATTGACCGGACTGCCCCCCACCGCGGCGAACGCCGCCGAAGTCGAGCAGGTCCGTAACGGCACCTTCGACACCAACACCGACGGTTGGTGGTCGACTCCCAACGCGCCGATCGCCCACGCCGACGGCCGGCTCTGCGCCGATGTTCCGGCCGGCACCGTCAACCGGTGGGACGCGATCATCGCCCAGAACGACATCCCGCTGGTCAAGGGACAGTCGTACCGGCTGAGTTTCAGCGCCACCGGGGTGCCGGCGCCGCGCGTCATCCGGGCCCTGGTCGGCCTGGCCGTGGCCCCCTACGACACCTACTACGAGGCCAGCCCGGAACTCAGCGTCTCCGGCAACACCTACTCGTACACCTTCACCGCCAACACCGACACCACCCAGGGCCAGGTCGCGTTCCAGGTCGGCGGCAACGCCGCGTTCCGCCTGTGCCTGGACAACGTGTCGCTGCTCGGCGGCGTGCCACCGGAGATCTACCGGCCCGACACCGGCCCCCGGGTCCGGGTCAACCAGGTGGCCTACCTGCCGCAGGGGCCGAAGAACGCCACCGTGGTCACCGCCGCCACCACACCGCTGCCCTGGCAGCTCAAGAACGCCAAGGGCGCCACCGTCGCCCGGGGCAAGTCCCGCCCCCGCGGCGTCGACGCCTCCTCCGGGCAGAACGTGCACTCGGTGGACTTCAGCTCGTACCGCAACCGCGGCGCCGGCTTCACCCTGCTGGTGGACGGTGAGACCAGCCGGCCGTTCGACATCGACGCGAGCGTCTACGAGCAGCTGCGCACCGACGCGCTGAAGTTCTACTACACCCAGCGCAGCGGGATCGAGATCCTGGAATCGCTGCGGCCCGGCTACGGCCGGCCCGCCGGGCACGTCAACGTGGCGCCCAACACCGGCGACATCGACGTGCCGTGCCAGCCCGGGGTGTGTGACTACACCCTGAACGTCAAGGGCGGCTGGTACGACGCCGGCGACCACGGCAAGTACGTGGTCAACGGCGGCATCTCGGTCTACGGGCTGCTCAGCGAGTTCGAGCGGACGCAGACCGGCCGCCGGGTGGAGCCGCGCAAGCTCGGCGACAACACCCTGGCCATCCCGGAGAGCGGCAACGGGGTGCCGGACATCCTCGACGAGGCGCGCTGGGAGCTGGAGTTCCTGCTCAGCATGCAGGTCCCGGCGGACAAGCCGCTCGCCGGCATGGTGCACCACAAGATCCACGACGCCAATTGGACCGGCCTGCCCCTGCTGCCGCACCTGGACCCGCAACTGCGGGAATTGCACCCGGTCTCCACCGCCGCGACCCTGAACCTGGCCGCCACTGCGGCACACGCCGCGCGGCTGTACAAGAAGTACGACGCCGCGTTCGCGGCCCGGGCGCTGGCGGCGGCGAAGACCGCGTACGCGGCGGCCAAGGCCAACCCGGTCCGGTACGCGCTGGACTCCGACGGCAACGGCGGTGGCGCGTACGGCGATCAGGACGTCACCGACGAGTTCTACTGGGCGGCGGCCGAACTCTTCATCACCACCGCGGAGTCGACGTACTCCGCCGACGTGCTGGCCTCCCCGGTGCACACCGCCGACATCTGGCGCACCGGCGGGTTCGACTGGGGCTACACCGCCGCACCGGGCCGCCTCGACCTGGCCACCGTGCCCAACCGGCTGCCCGGCCGGGCCCAGGTCCGCGCCTCGGTCCTCGCCGGCGCCGACCGGTACCTGGCCACCCAGAAGGCACACCCGTACGGCATGCCGTACGGAGCCGACGGCGCGAACTACGCCTGGGGCTCCGCCCACCTGGTGATCAACAACGCGATCGTCATCGCGACCGCGTACGACCTCACCGGGCAGCAGAAGTACCGCGACGGGGTGTTCCAGTCGATGGACTACATCCTCGGCCGCAACGCGCTGAACATCTCGTACGTCACCGGCTACGGCGAGGTCCACGCGCGCAACCAGCACAGCCGCTGGTACGCCAACCAGCTCGACTCCAGCCTGCCGAACCCGCCCCGGGGCACCCTGGCCGGCGGCCCGAACTCCGCCATCCAGGACCCGGTCGCCCAGGCGAAGCTGCAGGGCTGCGTCGGGCAGTTCTGCTACATCGACGACATCCAGTCGTGGGCGACCAACGAGCTGACCATCAACTGGAACGCCCCGCTGGCCTGGATAGCGTCGTTCATCGCCGACCAGAACCACGACCGCTGATCCGACACCTCGCCTGACCCCGCACCCTCAGGGCCCCGTCCGCGTCACCGATGCGCGGGCGGGGCCCGCCCACGCCCAGGGGTACGCGGCCCGCGTCGCGCCGTCTCTTACCGGAACGCAACGGCGACTGGTGAGGACTGATTCCATGAGCTGGATACAGCGGGGACATCGCTCCGGCTATTCGCTGACGGTGAAGTCAGTCAGCTGCGGACGGAGCTCGCCGGTCAGTTCGGCGACGAGCAGTTCGGTGAGGGTCCCGTCGAAGCGGTGGCATTCGAATTCGACGTCCCAGACGATCGTCCATCGGTCGGGGTCAGGATCCGATGTGTCCCACCAAAGCACGTCGCGGCCTTCGGTGCTGGCGCAATACAGCAGGCCGCCCGGATCCGGGTGAATCGAGCGCGACCCTGGGCGGAATTCGGACCAGAACTGGCGCAGCGACGCGGCGTGCACGTCGTGACGTGCCGCGAAATGGTCGGGTGCGACGATGAAGATGCCACCGACGCCCAGCGGGCCATAGCCCTCCAACAGCCGCTTGTAGTCCGACGGGAGCCCGACGACGCCGATGCCCTGTTCGACCGCCGGCCAGTCGTATGGATGACTGCCCGGCTCGTAGACGTAGCGGCTCAGGTCGTAGGCAAGGTCGGATGGGAACGATCGCATGATGGCCTGCAGGCGCGCCAGCGGGTCGAGATCCATGAACGCGATTGTGGCACTGGCGGTCCAGCGGCAAGCGCAGGTACCGGCCCCGCCCATCGATGCACGGGCGAGCCTCGTTCAGCTGATTTCGCGGGCGGCATCAACGACGAGCTGGCGGGCCTGCTCGCCGGTCGCCGCCTCTTTCCACAGCCGCTCCATGGCTCGCAGAAGCGGCGCGTGACCTTCCCACGATCAGCCCGGAGGGCCTCGATTAGCGGCAACCACACATCGGGCTAAATCCGAGTCGTAAGCTTGCGGACCTCCGCGAGAACTTCGGTCCACGGAAAGGACCCGCCCGTGTCCACCGGCTACGGGGCATGCCCGCGGACACCGCACCTAGCGGGGGCGCGGGAGCGCCGAGGCGGTCCGTGATCGAGCCTTCATGGCGTCGCGGTCGTCTGTCAGTGCGGCGACCGGCTTGTCTCCGGCGCTGGGTAACTGTACGTCTCTGGTGGGGATCAAGAGCATGCAGGACGCCATAATGCCACTCGTCCCGGCCTTTCGCTGATGCACTGCCCAAATGTCCGTCCGG
>DASVVF010000357.1:0-5020 GCA_036386695.1 Catenuloplanes sp.
CCCGGTCGGCCGCGGCGGCGGCCCGGGCCTGGTCCAGGGCGGTGATCGGCGCCCCGCCCCGGGCGATGCCCAGGTGGCAGTGGGCGTCCACCAGGCCGGGCAGGATGAACCCCCGGTCAGCGATGGTCCGCGCCCCCGGCACCGGGTCGAAGGTGATCCGGTCGTCGACCAGCCACAGGTCCCGGACCTCGTCGTCGGGCAGGACCACCCCGCGCACGTGCAATGCCATGCGTCAGTACTACCCCATCGCCGCCGTCGCACCGCGCGATCCACCTGACCAGAGCCACGGGGCCGCCAAGGGCACAGCCAGGGCCGCCGCCTCAGTCCCGCCGGGTCAGGGCCGCCGCGTCAGAGCCGCCCGGTCAGAGCCGCCCGGTCAGGACTGGTCGCGCTGTGCCAGAGCCGCCCGGCGGGCGGTCAACGCGGGCAGGTCGAGGGTGACCTGCCACGGCCGCTCGGTGGTGAAGACCTCGTCGGTGTGGGCGGCGATTGCGTACTCGCCGTCCGCG
The DNA here is from genome assembly GCA_036386695.1 of Catenuloplanes sp. Taxonomy (GTDB): domain Bacteria; phylum Actinomycetota; class Actinomycetes; order Mycobacteriales; family Micromonosporaceae; genus DASVVF01. The sequence continues at coordinate 510 of DASVVF010000357.1, forward strand.
CCGAGCACCATTTCGGTGAGCGTCATCCGTTCGTGCAGCGGGTCGATCACCCAGTAGGTCGGCACCCCGGCGTGGGCGTAGACCCGCGCCTTGTCGTACATGTCGCGGAAGGTCGACTCGGGGGAGATCACTTCGACGGCCAGCACGGCGTCCTGGACCGGCACCGGGCTGCGGGTGATGTGGTCCGGGCGCAGCGCGACGATGTCGGGCCGGGGCTCGTTGCGCCGGTCGATCCGCATCGACAGGTCGATGCTGACGACGAATTCCGCCGGGCAGTTGACTTCGAGTGCCAACAGGACGCGCACGCACAGGTCCTGATGTAGGTGGGTCGGCGACGGCAAGATCAACCTTCCGTTGACCAGCTCGTAGCGGAGGTCCTTGGGCAGCTCGCCCAGGTCGTCGACCGTCCACTCCTGCCGGTCCGGCAGATTCAGCGCCGCGGTCATCGTTCCTCCTCTGTGGACGCCGCCACCCTATGCGGTCGGGGCTACGCCGTGCTGCCCCTCACTTGTCGTCGCGCTTGGTCAGCTTGTTGAAGTCCAGCTTCGGGAGTTTGAATCCGGGCGGCAGGCCCTGCCCGGGGCCACCACCCAGGGCGCCGGGGTCCATCCCCGGCGGCAGCTGCGGCATGCCACCGGGGAAGCCGCCCGCCGACGCACCTTGACCCGCCTGGCCGGCGGGGCGCGGACGCCCACCACCCTTCGAGTTTTTCCGCTTGTTCTTCGGGCTCTTGGTGGCCTTGCGCCGGTTGGCGCCGGGCACGCCCATCATGCCGCCCATCTGCTTCATCATCTTCTGCGCTTCGACGAAGCGGTTGAGCAGTTGGTTGACGTCCATCACGGTGACCCCGGAGCCGTTGGCGATACGCACCCGGCGGGACCCGTTGATGATCTTCGGGTTGGTGCGCTCCCCCGGCGTCATCGATCGGATGATCGCGGCGACCCGGTCGAAGTGGCTGTCGTCCAGCTCCGCCAACTGGTCCTTCATCTGACCCATGCCCGGCATCATCGCCAGCACGTTGGCGAGCGGGCCCAGCCGACGGACGGCCATCAACTGCTCGAGGACGTCGTCCAGCGTGAACTGCTCGCCACCGAGCAGCTTCGCCGTCATCTTCTCCTTCTGGCCCTCGTCGAAGGCCTGCTCGGCCTGCTCGATGAGGGTCAGCACGTCGCCCATGCCGAGGATCCGGCTGGCCATCCGGTCGGGGTGGAAGACGTCGAAGTCCTCCAGCTTCTCGCCGGTGGAGGCGAACAGGATCGGCTGGCCGGTGACGTGCCGGACGGACAGCGCGGCGCCACCGCGCGCGTCACCGTCCAACTTGGACAGCACCACGCCGGTGATGCCGACCCCGTCGCGGAACGCCTCGGCGGTGGTGACCGCGTCCTGGCCGACCATCGCGTCGATGACGAAGATGACCTCGTCGGGCTGCACGGCGTCGCGGATGTTGGCGGCCTGCGTCATCATCTCCGCGTCGATGCCCAGCCGGCCGGCGGTGTCGACGATGACGATGTCGCGGGCCGCGCGGCGGGCGTGCTCGATCGAGGCGCGGGCCACCTGCACCGGGTCGCCGGTGCCGTTGCCGGGCTCCGGGGCGTACACCTCGACGCCGGCGCGGCCGCCGAGCACCTGCAGCTGCCCGACGGCGTTGGGACGCTGCAGGTCGGCCGCGACCAGCAGCGGCTGGTGGCCCTGGCTCTTGAGCCAACGGGCCAGCTTGCCGGCCAGGGTGGTCTTACCCGAGCCCTGGAGGCCGGCGAGCATGATCACGGTCGGCGACTGCTTGGCGAACTGTAGTCGGCGGCTCTCGCCGCCGAGGACGCCGATCAGCTCCTCGTGGACGATCTTGATGATCTGCTGCGCCGGGTTGAGCGCTTCGGAGACCTCGGCCCCCCGGGCGCGCTCCTTGAGGGCGGCGATGAACGCCTTGACCACGGGCAGCGCGACATCGGCCTCCAGCAGCGCGAGTCGGATCTCGCGCGCGGTGGCGTCGATGTCGGCGTCGGTGAGCCGGCCCTTGCCGCGGAGCTTGGTGAAGATCCCGGACAGGCGGTCACTCAAGGTGTCAAACACGACGCAACATCCCGTTTGTCAGAAAATCCAAGGGTACGAGCGAGCCGGACATCCACGCCCGACCCCCCGCTAGGGTAACCGCCCGACGATCCGCCCGTCGGGGCACCGCTGCCGGTGCGCCACCGGGCCGTCACGCCACCAGGCCGGACCGGTACGCGATAGACCACCAACTGCGCCCGGTCGCGCCGGCATGGCGCAGCACGTTGGTCAGGGACTCCGGCCCGATCCGGTACGCCGTCAGGTCCACCACGACGGGCAGCTCGCGCCGCTCACCGGTGATCTCGACGGTGACCGGCACACCGACCGAGCGGGTCCGGGGCCCCGTCTCAGGCGCCGGCGGCGGCCAGTACGGCGGCCTGCACCTTGTCCCGCTCGACCTCGTCGGCCCAGGCACCCACCAGGTAGAACGCGTCGACCACGTCGCCGCCCAGGGTGGAGATGCGGGCCGCCCGCAGCTGCGCGCCGGCCTCGTCCAGGGCGGTGGCCACCCGGTAGAGCAGCCCGGCGGAGTCGGCAGCCCGCAGTTCCAGCACCACCGCGTCGGTGGCCGCCTCCCGGTGCCACACCACCCGGGGGGCCGCGCCGCCGCGTGGACGCGTCGCCCGGGCCCGCAACCGCTGGGTCACCGACACGTCGCCCGAGGCCACCCGGCGCAGGTCGGCGGTGAGCGCCAGCGGCTCGGCCGGCGAGCCGTACCGGGGCTGCACCCGGAACTCCACCAGCGCCCGGCCGTCGACGGTCGCGGCGTCGGCGGCCAGCACCTCCAGCTTGTGCATGGCCAGGCAGGCGGCGACCGAGGCGAGCAGCCCACGCCGGTCCGCGGCGGCCACCGCGACCCGCTCACCGTCCAGGTGCACGGCCGGCAGGGTGCCGCGCAGCAGGACGGGATCGGGCTCCGGCGGAGCGGGCAGCACGCCGGTGTCCAGCGCGGTGTACACCCGCCGGACCAGTTCGGCGATCAGTCGTCCCTTCCAGTCCGACCAGGCCGCCGGTCCGGTCGCGGCGGCGTCGGCGCGGGCCAGGCCGTGCAACAGGGACAGGGTGGTGGTGTCGCCGACCGCGTCGGCGACGGTCGAGATGGTGACCGGGTCGCTCAGATCCCGCCGGGTGGCCACCTCCGGCAGCATCAGGTGCAGCCGGACCAGCTTCTCGATGAGGGCCACCTCGGCCGGCGGCAGCCCGATGCGGGCGGCGATCTGGCCGGCGATCGGGGCGCCGACCACGCTGTGGTCACCGGGCAGGCCCTTGCCGACGTCGTGCAGGAAGGCGCCGATCAACAGCAGGTCGGGCCGGGCCACCTCCCGGGTGAACGCGGTGGCCTCGTACGCGGCCTGCACCAGGTGCCGGTCAAGGGTGTAGCGGTGCACCGGGTTGTACTGCGGCAGGCTGCGCATCCGGGTCCACTCGGGCAGCCAGCCGTCGATCAGGCCGTAGCGGTCGCAGGCCTCCCACGCCGGCAGCAGGCCGGGGCCGGCGCCGAGCAGGGTGACCAGTGCGTCGCGGGCCGCGTCCGGCCAGGGGGCCGGCAGCGGCGGGCAGTAGGCGGACAGCCATTCGCAGGTGGCCCGGGCGATCGGCAGGCGGGAGGTGGCGGCTGCCGCGGCCACCCGCAGGGACAGGCTGGGGTCGGGTCGGGGCCCGATGGCGGTGCGGGCGAGCACCAGTTCGCCCTCGTGTTCGACGACGTCACGGGCCACCGGCCGGCGGATCGGGCCGCCGGGCGGGCCGCCGCGGCGGCGGCCCTGGCGGACCCGGTCGGCGGTGCGCCAGGCGTCGTCGAGGGCGTGGGTGACGGTGCGGGCGTCGCCGGCGAGCCGCCGCAGCACGGCGTCCCCGTCGTCCAGGCCGACCAGAGCGGCGACGGAGCCGCGTTCCTGGGCCAGCAGCCGGTCGATGCGCCGCCCGGTGGCCAGGTGCAGGGCGTCGCGGGTGTCGAGCAGGCGCAGGTTGGCGGCGCGGACGGCGGGGCGCATGGTGTCGGCGATGCCGGCGAAGCCGATGCCGCGCAGGATGGTGACGTCGCGCAGCCCGCCGGCCGCCTCCTTGAGGTCCCCCTCCAGCAGGAAGGCGAGCTCGCCGTGGCTCTGCCAGCGCGCGACGGTTATCTCGCGCAGCGCGGGCAGTTGCCGGACGGCGGTGCGCCGCCACTGGTCGGTCGCCGCGGTGATCAGGCTGTCGGAGAGCTCGCGGTCGCCGGCGAGGTGGCGGGCGTCGAGCAGGCCGAGTGCCACCTTCACGTCGTCGTGGGCGACCGAGAGGGCCTCGGGCAGGGTACGCACCGAGTGGTCGAGGCCGATCCGGGCATCCCAGACGGGGTACCAGATGGCGGCGGCCAACTCGTCGATGCCGCCCACCCCGGCGTGCAGCAGCACCAGGTCCACGTCGCTGAACGGGGCGCAGTCGCGGCGACCCAGGCCGCCGACGGCGATCAGGGCCACCCC
>DASVVF010000358.1:0-1531 GCA_036386695.1 Catenuloplanes sp.
CAGTGATTTCAGCTGGCCGGCGCCGCCGGTCGGTGCGCCGTACGCTCACCGCCATCCTGGTGGGATTCGGTGTACTCGGCGCCGCCCAACCGCTGACGGCGACATCAGCGGCCGCCGCCGCGCCGGCGCTGCGGATCTCCATCGGCGCCGGCATGTCGTCCTGCCCCTCGGGCTACATCTGCCTCTGGACGGACGAGGGCTTCCAGGGTTACGGCGTGGCGCTGCGGGCGAACGAGCGATATTTCGGTGGTATGCCGGCGCCGTACAACCGGATCAACGACACCATGACGTCGATCTACAACCGCACGGGGGAGACCGCCGATCTGTATCCCGAGGCGAACTTCGGCGGCGCGGACCGGCAGCTGACGATCTCCAACGGCGCCGCCTCGCACAACATCGGCAGTTGCTGCAACGACCTGTATTCGTCGCTGTACATCCGCTGGCGTCATTGACCGTAGGGACGCCGGCGCTGATGCCGGCCGCGAAGCGGGCGACCCGAGGTGCGGCGCGTTTTTTCAGCCGCCGGACCGCGGGTCGCCCGGCTCGCTGTTGTTCAGCTTGTCCCGCAGGGCGGCGGCACCGGGGTGCGCCAGCCGTTCCCAGATTTCCAGCGACCGCAGCCAGGCCTGCCTGGCCGCGGCCGGCTCGCCCGCCGCGCGCCAGGCGTCGCCCAACCGGTCCAGGGTGTCGGCCTCCTGCGGTCGATCACCGAGCTCCCGATACTGGCTGACGGCCGTCTCGTAGCAGCCGGTGGCCTGTTGCCACTGCCCGAGCAGGAGATGGACGTAGCCGAGGCTGTCCCACACCGCCGCCTCACCCTGCCGGTCGCCCAACTCGCGGAGCAGCGCCAGTGCGCCGTTGCACGCGTCCAGTGCCTCGGCGCCCCGGTCGACCTGCGCCAGGCACCAGCCGACGGCGTTGAGGGCGTTGGCCTCACCGCCACGATGCCCCGCTGCCCGGTACAGGCGCAGGGCCAGTTCGGAGTGCCGCAGCGCGGCCGGCTGGTCACCTCGCAGGTAGGCCAGGCGGGCCAGGTCGTGTTCGGTGTGCGCCTGACCTGCCTGATCACCGAGCTGCTGGTACAGGTGCAGGGCCCGGTGAAGGTGTGTCCGCGCTTCGTCGGTCCGGCCGGCTGCCCCGTACGCACCGGCGAGCCCGCGGTGGCAGTGGGCTTCGGCGGTCGCATCGACCAGCAGGTCCGCGACCCCCAGGACGGCCTCGTGGGTGGCGACCCAGTCCTGGTGGTGACCCTGCCGGTCGAAGTAGGTGGCCATGCTGCGGGCCAGGTGCCAGGCGACGGTGGCCAGACCCGCGCTGAGGGCAGCACGGAAACTGGCCATGATGTTGCCGTGTTCGATCCTGCACCAGTCGAGCGCCGCATCGGCGTGGGGCGGATGCGCCAGGGTGACCCCGGGCTGCGGCTCCGGAAGCCGCATCGCGTCGCGGTGCGGGTGGAGCAGCGCATCGGCGACCTGTGCGGTGTGCCGATAGTGATCGAACACGCGTAGCAGCGCGGCGTGGCGATCCGTGG
>DASVVF010000359.1:0-10283 GCA_036386695.1 Catenuloplanes sp.
GCCGGACGTCGTGCTGATGGACGTCCGGATGCCCGACCTCGACGGCATCGAGGCGACCCGGCTGATCGTCGCCGACCCGGCGACGGCGGGCGTCCGGGTGCTGATGCTGACCATGTTCGACCTGGACTCGTACGTCTACGCGGCACTGCGCGCCGGTGCCAGCGGCTTTCTCCTCAAGGACATCCCGCCGGCCGACCTGCTGGCCGCCATCCGGGTGGTGGCCGCCGGCGAGGCGTTACTCGCCCCGGCGGTGACCCGCCGGCTCATCGCCGAGTTCATCCGCCGCCCGGCGCCTGTCCGGGCCGCACCGGCCCTGGCGGGCGTGACCGAGCGGGAACGGGAGATCCTCACCCTCATCGCCACCGGCCTGTCCAACACGGAGATCGCCGATCATCTGCGGCTCAGCGCGGGGACGGTGAAGAGCCACATCGGGCGGCTGCTCACCAAGCTGTCCGCCCGCGACCGGGCCCAGCTGGTCATCGCCGCGTACGAGACCGGCCTGGTCGCCGCCACCGGCCGGTGGCAGCCGTGAGGCGGGACCGACCAGATCGGCTCAGGCCCGGGCGGCGGACCTGCGGGCCCGGTACGCGCTGACGGCGGCCCGGTTGCCGCAGCCGGCGTCGCAGAACCGTTTCGACCGGTTCTTGGACAGGTCGACCATGACGTTGCCGCAGTCGGGGTAGGCGCAGATCCGTAGCCGGCTGAGCTCGCCGCCGCGGATCACGTCGACGAACGCCATCGCGGCCTCGACCGCCATCCGGGTCGCCAGCGGCGCGTCGGGTGGGGTGGCGTGCAGGTGGTACGGCTCGTCATCGTGCCTGACCAGCTGCGGAAGGGCGTTCGCCGCGCGCAGCAGCCCGTTGACGATCGTCGCGGCGGCGTCCTCGTCGCAGTCCCAGATCCGGCGCAGGCGCGGCCGGAGCCGGCGTACGGCCTGCAACTCGGCCTCGGTGTGCTCGTGCCGGCCGGTCCAGCCGTAGGTGCGGAAGAACACGTCAAGGGCGGGGATGTCGGGGAGCTGTTCGGCGTCGTGGCCGGCTGTGTTGACCAGCGCGGTGGCGGCGGCGAGCGCCACCTCGGTGTCATGGGCGAAAACCATCTTGACTCCTGTCACCCGGCCGGCCTAGCGTCATCAGCATAGCTAGGCTTTGCCCATGACACCCACTGCGACTGGGGAGTACCCATGCGCCCGCAACCCTCGGCCGGTGCCGGTCTCGCACTGGCGCTGCTGTCGGCCGTCACCTTCGCCACCTCGGGCACCTTCGCCCGGTCGTTGATCGAGGCCGGCTGGTCGGCCGAGGCGGCGGTCGCCGCGCGGGTCGGCGTGGCCGCCCTCGTCCTGGCGGTCCCCGCGGCGTGGGCGCTACGCGGCAGATGGCACGTGTTGCGCCGCAACGTCGGCATGATCGGGGTGTTCGGACTGCTGGCCGTCGCCGCCGCGCAGGCCTGCTTCTTCAACGCGGTCCAGTACCTGCCGATCGGGGTCGCCCTGCTGCTGGAGTACCTGGGCATCATCCTGGTCGTGGGCTGGATGTGGGCGGTGCACGGCCAGCGGCCCCGCCGGCTCACCGTCGCCGGCTCGGCGACCGCCGTACTCGGCCTGGTCTTCGTCCTGGACCTCACCGGCGCCGCAGGCCTGGACGTCCTCGGCGTGCTGTGGGGTCTGGGCGCCGCGGTGGGCCTGGCCGCCTATTTCGTGCTCTCCGCGCGCGGCGACGCCGAACTGCCGTCGACGGCCATGGCCAGCGGCGGCATGGCCGTCGGGGCGGCGGCGCTGATCGCCCTGGGCCTGGTCGGCGTCCTCCCGCTGCGGGCGACCTTCGGCGACGTGAACTTCGCCGGTCAACGGGTGAGCTGGCTGATCCCGGTCGCCGGCCTGTCGCTGGTCGCCGCCGTCGTGTCGTACGTCGCCGGCATCGCGGCGGCCCGGATCCTGGGGGCGCGGCTGTCGTCGTTCGTCGGCCTGACCGAGGTCATGTTCGCCATCCTGATCGCCTGGCTGCTGCTGGGCGAACTCCCGAAGGTCGTCCAGTTGCTCGGCGGCGTCCTCATCGTCGCCGGCGTCGCGCTGGTGCGCCTCGACGAACTGCGCCGCGCACCGCGCCCCGGGGCCGCCGCCGTCGACCCGGCCGGCCCCGCGACGGCCCGGCCCGCCCTGATCGACTGACCACCACATCGCCGGTGGCCCCGGGGCGGCGGGGCCCACGCACCGGCGGGGACCCCCGCCGGTGCGTAGAGTCGGCTGGTGACCTCCGCTGACCGAGGTGCCGACCACGCGGTGTACTCCGGCACCGTCGCCGACGTCGCCGAACCGGACAGCGTGCTGCTGCCCGGCCACGACGTACCCCTGGGCCGCTACACCACGGTGCGGCGGCTGCTGCCGCACCGGCAGCGGCGAATGGTGGGCGCCTGGTGCTTCGTCGACCACTTCGGTCCCGACGACGTCACCGGCCGGGCTGGCATGCAGATCCCGCCGCATCCGCACACCGGACTGCAGACCGTCACCTGGTTGGTCGACGGCCTGATCGAACACCGCGACAGCCTCGGCAGCCAACAGCGCATCGCCCCCGGCCAGCTGAACCTGATGACCTCCGGGCACGGCATCGCGCACTCCGAACAGTCACCGGCGGACCATCCCGACGGCATCCACGGCCTGCAGCTGTGGGTGGCCCTGCCGGAGGAAGCCCGACACGGACCCGCCCGCTTCGAACACCACCCGACCATGCCGGTGCACCGGTTGGGCGACGCCAGCCTCACCGTGGTGGTGGGCGAACTCGGCGCCGCCCGCTCCCCCGCCCGGGTCCACACGCCGTTGTTCGCCGCCGAAGGGGTGTTCACCACCCCCGGATCGCATCGACTACCCGTCAACCCGGACTTCGAGCACGGCGTGCTGGTCATGTCCGGCGCGGCCACCGTCGCCGGCACGGCACTCACCCCCGGTTCCCTGCTCTACCTGGACCGGGGCCGCGCCGAGCTGCCGGTCGACGTCTCCGGCCCGAGCCGGCTGTTCCTGCTCGGCGGCACACCGTTCGAGGAGCCCCTGGTGATGTGGTGGAACTTCGTCGGGCGCAGCCACGAGGACATCGCCCGGGCCCGCGACGACTGGATGGCCGGCCGGCGCTTCGGCCCGGTGGCCGGTTGCGCGGCCGACCCGCTGCCCGCACCGGAACTGCCCACCGTCCGGATCAAGGCGCGCGACCGGCGCGGCCACAGTCGATAGGCACGGTGGCGAACGCGTCGTGCACGCTCTCGGCCACCGAGATGCCGGCCCACCCGCTGCCGTCGTCCCACGACTCGTTCCAGGTGTTGCCGTTCGGGCTCCATTCCGACATCCACACCCGCTCGTCGGTCGGCAACGGGGTGTCCGACGGGCCGCGGTAAACGTGTCCGCTATGGATGTCCGTCCACCGGTCGGCGCGCGGGTCCGCCTCGATCGCCTGCGTGTAGGGGATCTGCTCGCGCCAACCGGCCACGTCGCAGCAGACCAGGTTCATCGGCAGGCCGGAGCGGCGGTCGCGGCGCAGTCGGCCGCCGCAGGATGGCCAGTAGCTCCTGGCGATACCTTCCGGAAGATTTCCGTAAATTTCTTGGAACGCTAGGGGGGACCGATCAGCCAGTCCACCCCGGCGGCGGGCACGGTGATCGATGAATCGGTTCCCCACCCGCACCCGTCCGGGTGCCGGCCTGCCCAGCGCGCGCCGACCGCAAGCCTGCGAACAGCGACCGCGCGGGCGTCGTCGGCGGCTAGGTTGAACGACATGGCGGCTGGGACCAGCAAGACGCCCACGGCGGAACTGGACGTGGGCGACCACACCGTCCGGATCACCAATCCGGACCGGGTGTACTTTCCGGCGCACGGCCACACCAAGCTGGACCTGGCCCGCTACTACCTCGGCGTCGGCGACGGCATCGTGCGCGCGTTGCGCGAGCGGCCGTGCATGCTGCACCGCTTCCCGGCGGGCGTCACCGGGGAGAAGGTGCACCAGAAGCGGGTGCCGCACGGGGCGCCGCCGTGGTTGCAGACCGTCCGGGTGCATTTCCCCCGCTACGGCCGGCACGCCGACGAGCTGTGCGTCACCCAGCTCGCCGACGTGATCTGGGCGGTGCAGATGTCCACCGTCGAGTTCCACCCGTGGAACTCACGGCGGGCCGACACCGAGCGGCCCGACGAGTGGCGCATCGACCTGGATCCCATGCCGCAGTGCGGGTTCGACACGGTGCGCCGGGTGGCCGGGGTGGTCCGGGAAACCCTCGACGACCTGGGGATCACCGGGTGGCCCAAGACCTCCGGCGGGCGGGGCCTGCACGTGTACGTCCGGATCACCCCGCAGTGGCCGTTCGCCGACGTGCGGCGCGCGGCGCTGGCCTTCGCCCGGGAGATCGAACGCCGGGCGCCGCGGGACGTGACGACCACCTGGTGGCGCAAGGACCGCGACCCCGAGTCGTTGTTCGTCGACTACAACCAGAACGCCCGGGACCACACGATCGCCAGCGCGTACTCGGTGCGCGGTGTGCCGGACGCCACCGTGTCGGCCCCGGTGACTTGGGACGAGATCCCCGATCTCGACCCGCGCGACTTCACCATCGCCACCGTCCCGGCCCGCTTCGCCGAGCGGGGCGACCTGCACGCCGGCATCGACGACACGGCGTTCTCGCTGGCCCCGCTGCTGCGGTGGGCGGAGCGCGACGAACGTGCCGGCAAGGCTGATCCCGGCGGCCCCGAGGCGTAGGCTGCAAATCGTGATTCAACGCAGGCCGTTCGGCGCCACCGGCCATGAGTCCAGCCGGGCGATTTTCGGCGCCGCGGCGCTGGGCAACGTCTCCAAGGCCGACGCGGACCGCACCCTGGACCTCCTGCTGGCGCACGGGGTCAACCACATCGACGTCGCCGCCAGCTACGGCGACGCGGAGTTGCGGGTCGCGACCTGGTTGCGGCGCAACCCGGGCACCTTCTTCGTGGCCACCAAGACCGGCGAGCGGACCTACCGCGCCGCGCGCGAGGAGATCCGCCGCTCACTCGATCGCCTGGGGGTCGACCGGATCGACTCCATCCAGCTGCACAACCTGGTGGACGTCATCGATTGGGAGACGGCCCTGGGCGCCCAGGGTGCCCTGGAGGCGGCCGTCGAGGCACGCGAGGAGGGCCTGGTCCGGTTCATCGGCGTCACCGGGCACGGCCTGTCCGTTCCGGAGATGCACCGACGCAGCCTGGAGCGTTTCGCCTTCGACTCGGTGCTGGTGCCGTACAACTACGTCCAGCTGCGCGACGAGCGGTACGCGCGGACGTTCGAGGCACTGGCCACGGTCTGCGCGCAACGCGACGTCGCCCTGCAGACGATCAAGAGCATCGCCTGGCGGCGCTGGGACGGTCGCCCGGCAACGGCCGCGACCTGGTACGAGCCGCTGCGCGAACAGGCCGACATCGACCTGGCGGTGCACTGGGTCCTCGGCCGGCCGGAGGCGTTCCTGCTGACCACCGGGGATGTGGAGCTGCTGCCCCGGGTGCTCGACGCGGTCGAGCGCTTCCAGCGCCGGCCGTCCGACCAGGAGTTGGCCGCGCTGGCCGCCCGGCGCGAGCTCGCCCCGTTGTTCGTTTAGCGCCCCCCGGCCCCGGTGGGCTCGGGCCGAGCCCACCGGGGGCCGGACGGTCAGCTGCCGGCGGGTTCGCCGATCGGCAGCAACCCGAGGGCGGCGCTGACCCGGTGCAGGGCCACCCGGTCGTCCACCCCCAGTTGCCGGGTGCGGGCGGCGTACGTCTCGGCCAGTTGTTGCAGCTGCCGGTCGGTGCTGTCCTGACCGGGGCTGACGAAGGTGCCGTGCCGACCGCGGGTCCGCACGAGGCCGGCCTGTTCCAGTTCCCGGTAGGTGCGCGCGACGGTGTTGGCGGCCAGTCCCAGGTCGCCGGCCAACTGGCGCACCGTCGGCAGCCGGGCGCCGCCGGGCAACCGACCGTCACCGATCATGGCCGCCAGCTGGGTACGGAGCTGGTCGAACGGCGGGGTGGCCGAGGCTGGGTCCACGGTCAGCATCACGACCGCGCTCCGGCCAGGACGGTGGTGGACCGCGCGGTGCCCGGCCGACCCGGCATCGCCCTGCCGACCAGGCCCGCCAGCGCGACGACGTTCGCCAGGGCCAGCACGGCGAGGACCAGTCCGGCGGTGCCGTTCAGGATCGCCGACCAGGACAGCGCCCAGGCGGTCGCGGTGGCGCCGGCTCCGGCCAGCGGCAGCCGCATGCAGTCGCGAAGGGCGACGTCCAGCAGGATCCCGTTGGTCAGCGCCTGCGCCCGGTCGCCGGCGGTGCGGCGCCGGCGGACCAGCACCCGCATCAGCAGCTCGTTTCCCACCAGCAGCACCGGCGTGCCGGCCGAGGCGGCGATGACCAGGTACTCGACGGCGCTGTTCGGATACGACCCGTCGCTGACCCTGATGCCCGTCCGCATGGCCAGCTGGTAGGCGACGACGCCCAGCACCGACGCGACGGTCAGCCCCAGGGCCCACCAGCGGTAGGCGGGATGGATGTGGTCCTGGATACCGCCCGGGGTGACGGTGGCCACCCGGGGCCCGGAATGGCTCGGGCGCCGCTCGGTCAGCTGGGACACCGGCCCAGCCAGCACCACCGGGCCGAGCAGCACGGCGGTCAGGACGAGCAGGTAACCGGCGGACGCCACGGGTTCCGCGACGGCGATGACGCCGGCGCCGAGCAGGGCCCCGACCGCCGTTCCGGCCGCGATGGCCCGCTGCCGCCGGGCCAGTCGGGGTGCGACCTGGGCAATCAGTTCCGGGCTGGCCGGCTGCCCCAGCCGGGACCACACGAACTGCTCCGCCAACCCGGTCCACCGTTCGGTGCCGCGCCGCAGACGCCAGCCAGTCCAGGCGGGCACCAGCACCGCCACGGCGAGCAGCGTCAGCAGCGCGACGCCGCGCACCGGTCCGGTAACCCCGTCCGACCACCACATACCAACCCCCGTTGTCTCAATGTTTGTAGGAACGTATTACTACAAACATCGGGGTGTCAAGTCAGCGGTGATTCACCGATTGGGTCTACCGCGACGAAGGAGCCCACCGATAGCCGCAGGCCCGGGGCATGGGCCAAGGACGATCGAGAAGTAGAGTCCCGCGGCCGGGCCGAAGGTCCCGGATCGGGTGGGACGTCGGTCACCTGCCCGGCGCGGGCGGGCGTACCCATCCCGTAGGGGTCTTGTTCGGTGTGATCCCGGATCCGCCGCGCCGACGACCGGCCAACAATGATCAACCATGCGACGCTCCCTCGCGGCCATCGTGGCCCTCATCGCCGTGCTCGGTTGGGTCAGCCCAGCGGCGGCCGACACCGATCTGCTGACCTGGCGCGACTGCCACACCGACCAGACCCCGGCCCGGCTGCAGTGCGCCACCCTCACGGTGCCGCTGGACTGGTCGCGCCCGGGCGGACCGACGATCACGCTGGCGCTCAACCGGCTGCCGGCGACCGATCCCGCGCACCGGCTCGGCCCGCTGCTGGTCAACCCCGGTGGCCCGGGCGGCTCCGGAGTGGACGTGGTCGCCCAGGGCGGGATGTACCTCGGGTCTCCCGAGCTGCGTCCGCTGGCCGCGCGGTTCGATCTGATCGGGTTCGACCCGCGCGGTGTCGGTCACAGCACACCGGTGCGCTGCCCGCTCCCGCTGGTCGATCCCACCGTCAGTCCCTTCCCGGACACGAGAGCCGGGTACGACGCCCTCACCCGCTTCAACCGGCGCGCCGGCCTGGCCTGCGCCGAGGCCACCGGCGAGCTGATCCAGCACGTGGACACCCGCAGCGCCGCCCGGGACGTGGAGGCGATCCGGGTGGCGTTGGGCGCGCCGACCATCTCCTGGCTCGGCGTCTCGTACGGCACCGAACTCGGCGCCACCTACGCGCGGCTGTACCCGCACCGGGTCCGGGCGATGGTGCTCGACGGCGCCGTCGACCACAGTGTCCCCACGGCGGCGGCCGTCGTCGCGGAGAGCCGGGCGACCGACGTGGCACTGGACCGCTTCGCCGGCTGGTGCGCCGCCACCCCGGACTGCGCGCTGCACGGGCGCGACGTCCTCGCCGACTTCGACGCGCTCACCGCCCGGGCCGACCGGGGGGAGATCCGCGCCGGGAGTCGCCCGGTGACCGGCGTCGACCTCACCGAAGGCACCTACCAGCACCTCATCCTGCGGGCGGCGTGGCCGGCGTTGGCCCGCGCCCTGGCCGCGGCGACGGCGGGCGACGCGAGCACCCTGGCCGGGTACCCGGCGGCGGCCAGTCCGGAGTACCCGGCGTACCGCGCCATCGGCTGTCACGACTTCGCACCCCGGGTCACCGGCCACACCGACCTGCGCGCCCGCGCGGCGGCGGTACGCGCGGTGGCACCACACACCTGGCGGTACTCCGAGTTCTGGAGCTGGACGGCCGGGTGCGCCGGCTGGCCGGTCCGGGCCGCCAATCCACCGCGTCGCGAGCGGATCACCGGAGCACCGCCCATCCTGGTCGTGGGCAACACCTACGACCCGGCCACTCCGTACGCCTGGGCCACCGGGCTCGCCGACCGGATCGCCGGTAGCCGACTGCTCACCTTCGACGGCGATGGACACACCGCGTTGTACAACTCCGCGTGTGCCCGGTCCGCCGAGGCCGCGTACCTGATCAGCGGAGAGCCACCGGCGCCGGGCACGGTGTGCCGGTTCTGACCACGCCGCCCGGGCGCCGCCCGGGCGACAGCCGACCGGTGGCCCCGGCGGTGCGATCCGCGGGCCAACGGTCACGCCGGCAGCGGCAGCCGGAGCACCTCCTCGTGGTCGAACATCTCGCCGGTCAGCTCGAACCCGTACCGCAGGTAGAAACCTCTCGGCGAGCCGGCACCGGGTACCACGCTGGTGACCAGGACATCGGCGCCGGGGCGGGTCCGCAGGTAGCCGACCACCAGGTCGAGCGCGGCGCGGCCATGACCCCGGCCCTGGTAGCTGGCATCGATGAGCATCCGCCACAGGTAGTAGCGCCACGGAATGACCGGGTTGTCGGGCGGGACGTCGTCACCGAGCATCACGAACCCGACCGGCTCGTCCCCGGCGTACACGGCCCGGAACCACGGCCGGGCCTGCGGCGTCCGCGCCGCCTCCGCCAGGGACGGCACCACCCCATCGACGAAGGTCTCCTGGCCGGGCGCCACGCGCAACTCCTCGACGACCCGGCGGTTCTCCGCCGTGATCTCCCGCAACGACACCGAAGGGCTCATCGTCCCATCATCGCCCGCCCCGGCGGGCGGCGCCGGCGGTTGACGGGCTTCGACGGCGGAGCCGGAAAGTCCACGCCACGGGGGCGGCCGCCGGCTGGCGTTAACCGATCGACGTGTCGCGCCGGCCGTGCGAACCTGCCCGGATGACAAGCGACCTCGCGCGGCGGCTGACCCGGGAGCGGTTCCCGCGCAGCGCCGGCTACGAGCCACAGTGGCTGATCGACAACTGGATGGGGCCGCAGCCGCTGTGGTTGCTGGAGTGGCTGTGGCCGGCACTCGACCTTCCACCCGGCGCACGGGTGCTCGACCTCGGCTGCGGGACGGCGCTGACCTCCATCTTCCTCGCCAGAGAGTTCGACGCCCAGGTCGTCGCCGCGGACCTGTGGGTCAAGCCGACGGACAACTGGGCCCGGATCACCTCGGCCGGCTGCGCCGGACAGATCATCCCGGTGCACGCCGAAGCGCATGATCTGCCCTTCGCCGAGGGCTATTTCGATGCCATCGTCAGCGTCGACGCCTACCACTACTTCGGCACCGACGAGCGTTACCTCGCCTATCTGAGCCGCTTCCTGGCTCCGGGCGGGCGCATCGGGATCGCGGTGCCGGGACTTGTCGACGAGTTGCCGGACAACCAGGTGCCGGAGCACCTGCGGCCGTACTGGCAGGCAGACTTCTGGACCTTCCACTCGCCCGGTTGGTGGCGGGCGCTGTGGGGCCGCAGCGGCGCAGTCGACGTCGAGCAGGCCGACTGCCTCGACGAGGGCTGGCGTGACTGGGCACTGTGGTGCGAGGTCTGCGCCGAGCGGAGCACCAGCGAGTTCGTGCTCGGCATCGTCGCGGGCGAGGGCGAGATGGTGCGCCTGGACGCCGGCCGTAACCTCGGCTTCGTCCGGGTCGTGGGCCGGCGGCGCTGATCAGCGCTGTCTCACCGGCGGCGTTACGGCGGCGGTGGCCAGCCGGCGGGGATGCGCTCCAGCACCCCGCCGGCGAAGACGTCACGCAGGCCCAGCGGCTTGAGGTGGACGTATCCGATGTGGCAGTCGCA
>DASVVF010000360.1:0-2157 GCA_036386695.1 Catenuloplanes sp.
CCTGGCCGCGATCGACGCCTGGGGCGCCGACCCCGAACGGCTGCGCACCACCTACTGCTACCTGCGCGCCGACGGCCCGCCGCTGCTCGTCGAGTCCGACTGGGACACGGCCACGGTCGGCGCGGTGCGGGCCCGGTTGGCCGCCGCCCTCGACGGCCTGGCCCAGGCCCGCTTCGGGCCCACCCCCGGACCATGGTGCGGTAGCTGCGACTTCCTCTCGTTCTGCCCCGCCGGTCAGGCCGAGGTCGACTGAGCGCACCACAACCTGTCGATTCGGCGGCAGTTACCCGCAACTACGCGGTCGACTGCAGCCAGTTCGACAGGGGGTTAGCGGGGGTGCTGGACCGTCGTCGTATAGGAGCCGCTCGTCCCGGTCATGTTCAGGCGGTAGGTCCCGGAATCCGGTCCGGTCGCCGTCATTGTGCGGGTTCCTGTACCCGAGGTGCGGCCCAGGACGGTGCCGTCCGGCGCCTGGAGCGTGGCGGTCACCGTCTTGTTGGACGGGCCCTTCACCGTCACGGTCATGGCGCCGGCGCCCGAGGCGAAGCTGTGGGTGATCGAGCGCACCCGGTTCGAGAACGAGCCGTTGAACGTGTTCGTCACCGGCGCGTTGGGGTCGGTGACGGTGACGGTCATCGTGTCGCCGGCCGACAGCAGCGTGTCGCTTGCGGTGAGCGACAGGGTGTACGTGCCCGCGGCGGAGAACCCTGCGGTGGTGTCGACGCTGCCGGCAGCGGCGAAGGTGACGGTGCCCGGCCCGGCCGACTTGGCCCAGGTGGCCGTCACCACGGCGCCGATCGGCCGGCCGTCGTCGGTGACGGTGCCGTCGAGGGAGGCCTGCTGACCGAGGGAGACGGAGCGATCCGGCCCGGCGTCGACCACCGGCGCTACGTTGACCGGCTGGCCGAGCGGGCCGCGCACGAGGAAGCGGCTGTTGTAGGTGTTCCAGTGGGTGGCCAGGTAGGAGCCGGTCGGCGGGACACCGGCGAGGAAGTAGTCGTCGTGGTTGCAGTCGAACAGGCGGCCGTCCCGGCCGGGGCACACCGACTGCATGACGACCGGCCCGGAGCCGTCGTCGTCGTAACACATCTCGTCGTTCTCGTCGCGGCAGTGGAAGTTCGGAGTGGCGTGGGGAGCGTCGGGCTGGACACCACCGAGGTTGTGCATGATCTCGTGCGACTCGCCGTAGCCCCAGCAGCCGGCGTCGACCCGGGAGACGGCGCTGTAGTAGCCGTTGTTGGCGTTGGCCTGGCCCGCCTGGCTGTCGCGGTAGAGCTGGCCGATCCCACACAGGACGTTGGAGTCCATCCAGACCATGTAGCGGCGGTCGGTGCGGGTGTAGCCCCGGGCCCGCAGCTCGCTGACGGTGTTCGAGAACGAGTCGTCGGCGGTGGCGGAGAGGACCTCGCGGCGGACGACCACCGCGCAGCCGCTGGTGTCCGGCACGGTGACGAAGGGGACGTGGACCTCGCCGCCGGTCTCGGCGGCCGACGTGCGGTACTGCCACTCGACGAAGGGCGCGTAGCTGGTCCGGATGAGCGGCGCGACCTGGTCGTAGCGGTCGGTGCCGCCCGCCACTGCGTAGATGGCCTCCACCCGGTACCCGGTCGTGCCGTCACCGGTGCAGGCGATCCCGTCGCCGTTGGTGCCGGGGCCGGCAACCGGCGCGGGAAGGGCGGCCGCGGTGCCGGCGAGGGTGGCGGTCTCCACCGGGGCTCGGACGTCGACGCCGACCGGCGCGGGGTCTGGCCCGTGGGTGCACCCCAGCACTTCGTCGGCCCGGCCGCGCATCTCGAACAGGCCCAGACAGCGGTTCTCGGCCCGGCCCGGCGCCAGCCCGTCCCACACCAGGCCGCGGGCCCGGTCCTGCGGTGGCGCGCCCTGGGCGGCTCCTGCCCCGGGGGTGGCCCCGGCCAGGCCGGCGGCGATGACCGCGGCGCCGATGATCGTCCTGGCCCAGCGGTTCCCGTTGTGTCGCATCGGGTGGGTGTCGGCGCATCCGATCGCCTCCTTGAACGATCGGGGTGGCTCAGATCACGACGGTGAGCGCATCGGGGTCGACCCGCACCGAGATGACCCTGGCCCTGCCGACCACGTCACCGTCGAGCCGGACGGGCAGGGGCTGCTGCAGCTCGACCTGCAACGCCGCCGTCCGCC
>DASVVF010000361.1:0-3797 GCA_036386695.1 Catenuloplanes sp.
ATCGCCGAGGACGTGGCGAACAGCATCGCCGCGCCGCCCGGGGTCACGGTCGTCGACTACGGCGACTCGGTGCTGCGCCGGTTCGCCAACCCGGCCATCCACCACCGCACCATCCAGGTGGCGATGGACGGATCGCAGAAGCTGCCGCAGCGGGTCCTGCACACCATCGCCGACCGGCGTACCCGGGGGGCCGAACCCCGGTGGGCGGCGCTGGTGGTCGCCGCCTGGATGCGGTTCGCGCAGGGGCGGGCCGACGACGGCGCCGAACTGCCCCTGAACGACCCGCTGGCGTCGCGGATCCGGGCGGCGCTCGCCGCTGCGTCCGGGGCGCCCCGGGAGGTGGTCGACGCGCTGATCACGCTCGACGAGATCTTCCCGCGCGAGTTGGCCGGCGACAAGGTCGTCCGCGACCTGGTCACCGACTGGCTCACCGCCCTGGACCGGCATGGGGTGGAACAGACCATCGCCGGCGCGACGGGCTGACGGTGGCACCCGCACCCGGCTCGTCGGCGCACCGGCAGGGTCCGCATCCGGCCTTCGCCCGGGTGCCCGGGCGAACATATCGACGAGAGGTGGAACGGCGTGAGCGGTGAGCCGGTGAAGGTGGCCCTGGTCGGGGCCAGTGGGCACGGGCTGTGGCACCGCCGCCAGATCGCCCCGCTGCACGACGAGGGGGTGCTGCGGTTGGTGGCGCTGGTCGACGTACGCCCGGTCGAGCCGGCGCCGGACGCGCCGGTGCCGCGGACGACGGGGGTCTTCACCGACCACCGGGAGATGCTGGCCACCGCCCGCCCCGACGTGGTCGTCATCTGCACCCCACCGCACACCCACCTGGCGATCGCGGTCGACGCGCTGCGGGCCGGTTGTGACGTCCTGCTGGAGAAGCCGCCGGTGCTCTCGTTGGCCGAGCACGACGCGCTGGCGGCGGCGCTCGCCGGGACCGGCCTCGCCTGCCAGGTGGGGTTCCAGGCGCTGGGTTCCGCCGCCCTCGGGGAGTTCACCGCGGCCCTCGTCGAGGGGCGGGTCGGCACGGTCACCGGAATCTCCACCGTCGCCTCGTGGCGGCGCGACGACGCCTACTACGGACGGTCGCCGTGGGCCGGTCGGCGGACCGTGAACGGCCGCCCGTCGCTGGACGGCGCGATCGCCAACCCGCTCGCGCACGCGCTGATGCACGCGCTGGCGGTGGCCGCGACACTGGACGCCGGCGACGCCGCCGCGCCGCGCCTGGTGGAGCTGGAGCGCTACCGCACCCGGTCCACCATCGACGTGGACGACACCGCGTCGCTGCGGCTCACCCTGCCCTCCGGTCGCCCGGTGGTGATGGCGGTGACCCTGTGCGGTGAGGACTTCATCCCGGGCGAGGTGATCGTGCAAGGGACCGCGGGGCGGGCGGTGCTGGAATACCCGACGGACCGCCTGCTGCTGCCCGGCGACACCGGGCTGCGCGAGGTGCCCGGTCGGGCCAGCCTGCTGGGTAACCTGCTCGACCATCGGGCGGACCGCTCGGTGCCGCTGATCGCGCCGCTGTCGCGCACCCTGCCCTTCACCGTGGTGCTGGAGGCGGTCGGCGCGGCGCCGGATCCGGTCCTGCTGGACCGGCGATGGTACGAGCAGGTCGGTGCGCCACCGGCCCGGATGCACGTGATCGGCGGGGTCAACGCCACGCTGCGGGCGGCGGCGGACCGGATGGCGTTGCTCTCCGAGCTGTCGACGGTGCCGTGGGCGGTGCCCCCACACGTGGTGGCGCCGGGCGCGGGGCGGGTGGCCCATGCCTGAGAACAATGGCGACCGGTCGCACCTCCCGGTGCAACTGATGGTGCGGAGCCTGATGCAAATCCCGGTGGTGGCTAGCGTGTAGGAATTGGACGGAACTCCTCATCTCGGGCGTGAAGTAGCCCGGCGGGGGTTTCGCGTGCCATTTTCATGCAACATTCCTGCATACGCAGCGCATTGACGGTTATCGTCGCGAAATCATATCTTCAGATGGCAAGGAAATCGGTTTCATGCAAATGATCCGAAACATTTGTCCATGCCTGGAGGTCTTCCGTGGAACACCTTTCCGCCCGACGGCGACGGAGGTGGCGGCCGGTGGCCGTCGCCGGTGTCGCGGGCACCCTGAGTGCCGCGGTCATGGCCGTCGGCATGCCGGCCGCCTTCGCGGCCACCCTGCTCACCGACAACTTCGAGGACGGCAACTCCAGCGGCTGGTCCACCTCCGGCGGGAGCTGGTCGGTGGTCACCGACGGCTCGCGCGCCTACCGCCAGTCGGGCACCAGCAGCGACGCCCGTACCACGGTGGGGTCCGGCGCCTGGACCGACTACAGCGTCCAGGTACGGATGAAGCCGACCGCCTTCAACGGCGCCAACCGGCACGCCGGGGTCATCGCCCGGGCGCAGAGCAGCAGCAGCTACTACGCCCTGGCGGTGACCGCCTCCGGAGGGCTGCAGCTGGTGCGCCGCTCCGGCGGCGACCCGGTGGTCCTGGCCAGCTCCCCGGCCGGGGTGCCCCGGGACAGCTGGGCCACCCTGAAACTCGAGGCGGTCGGCAGCTCCCTGCGCGGCTACCTCAACGGGACCCTCTCCCTCACGGCGACCGACAGCACCTTCGCCACCGGCAAGGCCGGCCTGGCCACCTCGTACGCGGCCGCGACCTTCGACGACGTCCAGATCGACACCGCCAGCGGAGCGCCACCGACCGGCGGTCCCACCGGCGGCCCGTCGTTGCCGCCCCCCGGGCCGCCGCTGCCGCCGATGAACACGCCGGTCGGCTTCGCCTCGGTCAACGCCCTGGGCCAGAACGGCACCACCGGCGGCGCCGGGGGTCCCACGGTCACCGCCGACACCGCCGCCGAGCTGCTCGCCGCCATCGCCCACCCCGGCCCGCTGAACATCAGGGTCAGCGGCATGATCGCGTTGCCGGGCCCGATGCACAACGTCACCAGCGACAAGACCATCGTCGGCGTCGGCGCGAACTCCGGCATCACCGGCGGCGGCCTGAACATCGGCCTGCCACTCAGCACCGCCACGACCGCGCCGGCCAACGCCGTACACAACGTCATCGTGCGCAACCTGAACTTCCGCAACACGGTGGACGACGCGATCAACGTGCAGATGTTCTCCCACCACGTCTGGATCGACCACAACGACCTGGCGTACGGCTACGACGGTCTGATCGACATCAAGCGCGGCTCCAGCTACGTCACGGTGTCGTGGAACCACACCCACCACCACACCAAGAACATGCTGCTCGGCCACGACGACAGCAACGCCGCGCAGGACACCGGCAACCTGCGGGTCACGTACCACCACAACTGGTTCGACCGCACCCCGCAGCGCAACCCCCGGGTGCGGTTCGGCGACCCGGTGCACGTGTTCAACAACTACTACGTCTACAACACCGATGTCGGCGTCGCATGCCAGCTCAACTCCGGCTGCGTCGTGGAGGGCAACTACTTCGAGGACGTCGAGGTGCCCTGGTCGGTCAGCTACGCCGGAGCGCGGGGTCGGATGATCGCCCGGAACAACGTTCTGGCCGGCACCAGCGAGCCGGGCGACGCCGGCGGCACGGTCACCGAGCCGAGCACGTTCTACCGCTACACGGTCGCCGACCCGAACACCATCAAGTCGGTGGTCACCGCGGGCTCCGGCACCGGAAAGATCGGGGTCTGAGTCCCCGGGCAGACGTGGCCGCGGCCGGTGGGCAGACACCGGCCGCGGTCCACCCCTATCGGCCGGCACGGCGCCGGCACCGTTTGACGACAACCGGAAACGAAGCGGGGCGGCTCCGGAAACGG
>DASVVF010000362.1:0-21948 GCA_036386695.1 Catenuloplanes sp.
GTGAGCATCCCGTCATCCAGGCGCCCGGCACCCCCGTGTTCCCGTGTGCGACATACTCGCATGCCGCCGTTTCGTTCGCGGTGTCACGGACGCGTCGTGGGGCGGGCCGGCGGACCGATCGTTCACACTTCGACAAGAGAAGCGTCTGCCCTGGCCGCCACCGCCATCTCCTCCTTCGACGCCAGTAGCGCGGCTTTGTGTTCCTGCTTTGCCCGGTACATCTCCTGGTCGGCGCGCGTGATGAGCTCGTCGCCGTCGCTGTGCCCGTCGGAGAGCACCGCGCCGACGCTGCTGCCGATCGACACCATCTCTCCGGCCAGCAGGAACGGCTCGTCGAGGGCGTCGGAGATGTGAGCGCAGAGGCGCAGCATGGCCTGCTGCTGAGCGGGCTCCTCACAGAGCACCAGGAATTCGTCGCCGCCATAGCGGGCCAGCGTGTCGCCGACCCGCATTCCGGCCCGGATCCGTCGGCCGACCTCGGTGAGCAGGTGGTCGCCGGCCAGGTGCCCGAGCCGGTCGTTGACCCCCTTGAAGCCGTTGAGGTCACAGAACAGCAGCACCACGGCGGGTTGCCCGGCGGCCCGCTCCCGCTGCAACGCGGCGTCGAGGCGGACGAGCAGCGCGGCGCGGTTGGGCAGCCCGGTAAGCTGGTCGTGCATGGCCTGGTGGTGCAGCGCGGCCTCGGCCTGCCGCCGCTGGTGCGCGAGGCGGCCCACCCGGATCATCACCAGGGGGGCGACGAGCAGGCTGCCCAGGGCGAGCAGCGACCCGTCCGCCGGCAGGCCCGCCACCTCACGCACACCGCCGGCCACCGGCCCGACGACGATGGCCGCGCCGAGGAACATCAACCGGCCGGTGGACAGCCGGTCCTCCGGTTCGGGACCGGGCCGGGACAGTTCATGCACTGACGGGTGCAGGGCTGCGGCGCCGACCAGCACGTACGACACCATGAAGGCCATCTCCAGCCAGGCCGACGTCTTGGTCGTGATGGTGGCCACCGTCATCCCGAGGTGGATGTTGCCGACGAGCGCGATCAGCAGCGATCCCGCCAGCATGGGCAACGCCGGCAGCCAGCGGTCCGAAACCAGCATGATCCGTACCAGCGCGCCCAGCACGCCCATCAGG
Source organism: Catenuloplanes sp. (assembly GCA_036386695.1). Lineage (GTDB taxonomy): Bacteria > Actinomycetota > Actinomycetes > Mycobacteriales > Micromonosporaceae > DASVVF01. The sequence goes on from DASVVF010000362.1 coordinate 1,126, forward strand.
ACCAGGATGCTGAGCAGCAGCGTCACCAGCGCTCCGGAGTCGGCGTCCAGGGCGTGCAGCCGGGGCAGCAGCGTGGTCGTCCAGAACAGGCCGCTGACCCCCATCGCGCCGACCGACACGTCGAGCAGGCCGCCGATGTCGTTGCGGCCGCGGCGCCACGCCAGCGCGATCGCCGCCGACAGCAGGCCGACCTGTCCGAAGGTGTCGAGCAGCTCGGCGTACCCGTGTTGGGCCGGCCCGCCGGCCTTGGTCAACGCCTCGGCGCTGGACAGCAGGCAGAGTCCCAGCACAAGCAGCCGCCACGGCAGCCGGTCGCGCGGGTCCTGTCCGCGCAGCAGCAACATCACCGCCGCCAGCGCGGACAACGGGGTCAACAGATAGCTGAACACCCGGGCGTCCGCGGGCAGCAACGGGTGGATCGCGGTCACCGACAAGGTGACGGCGACGTACCCCCAGCAGCCGAGTGTCCCGGCCGTGCGTCTGCCCACGACCCGTCCATCGGCGGTTAGTACGCGAACGTGAGCCGTTGGACGCACCTCGGCCGCCGGCGTCCCATCTCGCGGTCGCAGCGGGCACCGTCGAACCGCTCAGGGCGACGGAAACGGCAACGTCGGATCTTCACTGCACTGAACTCACCCGAACCGGGCGGCGCGTCGGACGCGCAGCAGCTCGGCCACCGACCAGGCCTGGAAGGGGCAACCGGTCGCGGTGTGCGGCGGGTTGCCGTCCGCCGTCTCGGAAATCGAGCCTAGGCCGAATTCGCCCAGGTGGGCGTGCATGCCGGCCAGTGTTTCGCCGGCCGGCACGCCGAGCTTGCGCCAGGCGTCGGTGTACGGACCGATCAGCCAGGGCCACACCGTACCGGCGTGGTAGGCGCCGTCGCGTTCGGCTGGCGAGCCGCGGTGCGTGGGCCGGTAGCCGCGCTCGTGCGGGGCGAGGCTGCGCAGTCCCAGCGGAGTGAGCAGGGCCTCGCCGATCAGCCGCAGGGTGGCCCGGTGCGGGCGCAGCGGGGCATGGGGCAGTGACCAGGCCAGCAGTTGGTTGGGCCGCAGCGCGGCGTCGTCGCCGTCGGGCCCGTCGAGCACGTCGTACAGCCAGCCGGTCGGGGTCGGGTAGCGGCGACGGAAGCTGTCCAGCGCGCTGGCGTGGGCTGCGGTGGCCGCCCCGGGGTCCGCGTGGACCTGCCCGGCCAGCTGCGCCACCGTGGCCAGCCCGTTGATCCACAAGGCGTTGATCTCGACCGGTTTGCCGGCGCGGGCGGTCACCGGCACCCCGTCGACGCGGGCGTCCATCCAGGTCAGGGCGGCGCCGGGAGCGCCCTGGGTGAGGAGCGCGTCGGCCGGGTCGACCCGGATGCCGTAGCGGGTGCCGCGCAGGTGGGCGTCGACCACGTCGCGCAGTCGCGGCAGCAACTGCGCCGCCAGGTCGGTGTCACCGGTGACGGCCACGTGCCGGCCCACCGCGTGCAGGAACCACAGGGTCGCGTCGGCGGTGTTGTACTCCACGCCGCCGGTGTCGGCGGTGTTGGCGAGCATCCCGTGCGACAGGGTCGCCGCGTGCCCGCGCAGCAGGTCCCGGCCCAGCTCGGCGCGGCCGGTGGCCAGGAACAGGCCCTCGTACGAGATCATCGTGTCCCGGCTCCAGGCGCCGAACCACGGGTAGCCGGCGACCACGTCGGGGCCGGCGGCGGTGCGCACCACGAACGCGTCGGCGGCCAACGCCAGCCCCGCCTGGACGTCGTCGGCCGGCCGGGTGGCCGCCACCACCAGCCGGTTGCGCTGGCGGGCGGCGCTGATGACGTCCACCGCCGCCGGTGGTGGGTCGGTCAGGTCACCGGCCCAGCCGAGCACCTGCGCCACGTCGCCCGGGTAACGCAGGACGGTGGTGAAGCGGCCGGCGTACCAGAGATCTTCGGTGGCGCTCAGCCCCCGCGCGGCCTCGTCGCGGTGGTGCACCCCGTGCCACCACTGGCCGGCGGGCTGCCAGTGCGGCCCGCGCAGGCGGTACGCGTCCTGCACGACGGCGCCGCCGTCGACCGGCCGCACCGTCGGCGGTGCGGTGTCGGCGGACCGTTGCCCGTGGGCGTCGCGCCAGGTGCACAGCGCCTGCAGGGTCAGCTCGACCGGTCCGCCGGCCACCAGCCGGTGCACCACCGCGACGGCCGCCCGGCCGTGGACCATGGCCAGCTCGCGTTCCATGACCAGCTCGCCGACGCGCCACCGCCACCGGGGTAGGCCGTCGGCCAGCTCGAAGCTCTCCAGCAGCGTGAAGCCCCTCGGCTCGACGGCGCCGGAGGACCACTCGTGGGTGCCGAGGCGTACCACGGCCCCCGACGGCCAGGTGAGGACCGCGTCCAGGCCGGCGAGGGCGACGTGGCGGACTGCCGGGGAGTCACCGGCGACGACCAGCAGGCCGTGGTAGCGCCGGGTGCGTAGGCCGCTGACGGTGCCCATGGCGTAACCGCCGACCCCGTCGGGGACCAGCCACTCGCGCTCAGCGCCCTCGGCCAGCCGGCCGCAAACCTGGGGACCGAAGGAGATGGATACCATCCGAGCCTCTCTCCCTGGTGGGCCCGGCGTCTGGGGGAGCGGTCGTCGCCGAGTTCGACGCAGACCAGGATCGGGGCTTCGACCGGTACCCACCTGCGCATGGGCGTCCTGGTGTCGTCCTGGGTGGTTGTCGTCGATCAGGGTATCGACGGCGTCCGTACCCATGCGCCGGGAATTGGCGAACGTGGCGGCCGGAAGAACCCGGCCGGACCGGCGGCTGGCCGTAACACGTCGCGGTGACAATCTTGAGTGTGGTCGACTTCGGGTCGACGATCGAGTGGTGGGGGGGAATGACGGCGTGGCGGCGGGCGGTAGGCGCGGCGGAGTGGAGCACGAGCGGCTGGGCCAGGCGCAGTCCGGGGAGCAGCCGTGGCGGGCCTGGGGTCCGTACGTCGCCGAGCGGGCGTGGGGCACCGTGCGGGAGGACTACAGCGAACACGGCACCGCCTGGGACTACTTCCCGCACGACCATGCCCGGTCGCGGGCCTACCGGTGGAACGACGACGGTATGGCCGGGCTCTGCGACGACCGGCAGACGTTCTGTTTCGCCCTGGCGATGTGGAACGGCAGCGACCCGATCCTCAAGGAGCGGATGTTCGGTCTCGACGGCCACGGCGGCAACCACGGCGAGGACGTCAAGGAGTACTGGTGGTACCAGGATTCCACCCCCACCCATTCCTGGATGCGCTGGCGGTACCACTACCCGCAGGCCGCGTACCCGTATGACGACCTGGTCCGGGTCAACGCCCAGCGCTCCCGCGAGGAGAGCGAGTACGAGCTCGTCGACACCGGCGTGTTCGACGACGACCGGTACTGGGCGGTGACCGTCAGCTACGCCAAGGCCAGCCCGACCGATATGTGCATGGTCCTCACGGTGGCCAACCGGGGGCCCGACGAGGCGACCCTGCACCTGCTGCCCAGCCTGTGGTTCCGCAACACCTGGTCGTGGGGGTTGCCCGGCCGCGACCACGTGCCCACGCTGCTCGGCGTCGACGGCAGGCTGATCGGCCGGCACCGGGTGCTGGGACAGCTCGTCCTGCAGGGCGAGGGCGACCCGCCGGCGCTGGTCTGCGACAACGAGACCAACGCCCAGCGGCTGTGGGGCCTGCCCGGGCGCAGCACCTACCCCAAGGACGGGATCAACGACCACGTGGTGGGTGGCGCGCCGACGGTCAACCCGGATGGCGAGGGCACGAAGGGGGCCCTGCACTACCGGGTCACCCTGGGCGGCGGCGAGCAGACCGAGATCCGGCTGCGGTTGACGCTGACGGCCGCGCCGCCGGCGACCACCCCGGCCCCGGCGCTCGACCTCGGCGCCGGCTTCACCGAGGTGCTCCGGGCCCGCCGGGCCGAGGCGGACGAGTTCTTCGGCGACATCATCCCGGCCGGCGCGTCCGCCGACGAGCGCGCGGTGGCCCGGCAGGCGATCGCCGGGCTGATGTGGGGCAAGCAGTTCTACCACTTCGACGTCCAGCAGTGGTTGACCGGCGACCCGGGCTCCGCGCCGCCGCCGCCGGGGCGCCGGCACGGGCGCAACAGCGCGTGGTGGCACATGAACAGCTTCGACGTCATCTCCATGCCCGATCCCTGGGAGTATCCCTGGTACGCGGCCTGGGACCTGGCGTTCCACTGCGTCAGCATCGCCCGGGTGGATCCCGGTTTCGCCAAGGGGCAACTGCTGCTGCTGTTGCGCGAGTGGTACCTGCACCCCAATGGGCAGATCCCGGCGTACGAATGGGCATTCGGCGACGTCAACCCGCCGGTGCACGCCTGGGCGGCGCTGCGGGTCTTCGAGATCGACGGCGGGCGGGACTTCGACTTCCTCTCCCGGGTCATGCACAAGCTGCTGCTGAACTTCACCTGGTGGGTGAACCGCAAGGACATCGGCGGCAACAACGTCTTCGAGGGCGGCTTCCTCGGGCTGGACAACGTGGGCCCGTTCGACCGATCGGCGGCGCTACCGGTCGCGGGGGTGCTGGAGCAGTCCGACGGCACCGGCTGGATGGCCATGTACGCGCTGAACCTGCTGGAGATAGCGCTGAAGTTGGCCACCCACGACCGCGCCTACGAGGACATGGCCACGAAGTTCTTCGAACATTTCGCCTACATCGCGATGGCCGCCTACGAGCAGGGGCTGTGGGACGAGGACGACTCGTTCTTCTACGACGTGCTGCGCTTGCCCGACGGCAGTCGGGTGCCGCTGCGGGTCCGTTCCGTGGTCGGGCTGCTGCCGCTGGCGGCGACCAGCCGGCTGAGCGCGGCGACGCTGGCCCGGCTGCCGGAACTCGCGGCCCGGCTGCGCTGGTTCCTGACCAACAAGCCCGGGTACGCCGACGTGGTGGGGGCCCGCCGCCTGTCCGGCGACGGCCGCCAGCAGCGGTTGCTGTCGATGGTCGGTCAGGACCAGCTGGTGCGGATCCTGGCCCGGATGCTCGACGAGGAGGAATTCCTCTCCGACCACGGCATCCGGACCCTGTCCCGGCGGCACCTGGACAAGCCGTTCACCGTCTCGCTGGGCGGCTCGGACTTCACCGTGGGCTACGAGCCGGCCGAGTCGACCAGCGGCCTGTTCGGCGGCAACTCCAACTGGCGCGGCCCGGTCTGGATGCCGGTCAACTACCTGCTGATCGAGGCGGTGCGCGAGTTCGCGGCCTTCTTCGGCGACGATCTGACCGTGGAGTACCCGACCCGTTCCGGGGTCAAGGTGACCCTCACCGAGGTGGCCGACGACCTGTCCCGCCGGCTGGTGTCGTTGTTCGTGCCCGACCAGCGGGGTCGCCGGCCGATGTACGGGGCGTGCGAGCTGTTCCAGGGCCATCCCGACTGGAAGGACCTGATCTCCTTCCCCGAGTACTTCCACGGCGACAACGGCGCCGGCCTGGGAGCCTGGCACCAGACCGGGTGGACCGCCCTGGTTGCCGATCTGATCCTGACCCTGCACCGTTGAGCCCATGGTCAAGCGCGGGGTGCCATCCGGCCGGGTGTTCCTGGTGGGGATTCTGGCGGTCCTGCTCAGCGGCTGTACGGCCAGCCGGCCACCGGAGGGTGGGCAGCCCTCGACGCGGCCGTGGCCCCCGTCGGTCAGCGGCCCGTCCACGGTGACCGTGGCGCCCGAGCCCCGCCGGGTCGCCGACCAACTGGTCAGCGTGTTCGAGAACGGCCGGGTCGAGGTCCAGTACGACTACGTGGAGGCGCTCTCCGACGGCCGTGGGTTCACCTGCGGCAAGATCGGGTTCACCACCAGCGGCACCGAGGTGCGCGACGTCATCGCGGCGTACCTGGCGCGCCGCCCGGACACCCCGCTGGCCCGCCACCTGCCCCGGCTCAGTGAGCTGGCGACGACCGGCAGCGGCGACACCGACGGCCTGAGCGGTTTCGCCGTGGACTGGGCGGCGGCCGCCGGCGACCCGGTGTTCCAGCAGGTGCAGAACGCCGCCGCCGACCGGCTGACCTTCGACCCGGCGGTGAGCGCGGCCCGGCGGGTCGGTCTGCGCAGCGCCCTCGGGGTGGCGATTCTGTTCGACACCGCCGTGCAGCACGGCATGGGCCCGGACCCCGACGGCCTACCGGCGCTGATCGACCGCGCCACCACGGCCGCCGGCGGGCAGCCGGCCACCACCGGGGTCGCCGAACGCCAGTGGCTGCTCGGCTTCCTCGACGCGCGGGCGGCCACTCTGCGCGACGCCGCCGCCCCCGCGACCCGGCAGGTGTGGCGGGAGTCGGTCGACCGGGTGGCGGCGCTTCGCCGGCTGGTGCAGGCCGACCGGCACGAGCTCACCCCGCCGGTCGACATCACGGTTTTTGGCGGGCGACACGTGCTGCGGTGAGCGCGGGTAGGAGCCGGCCGCGTCGCCGGCCGGCTTCAGCCCATGCGGCCAGTCCACGCGGCAGGCTGGCCGACCACGGTATCGGTAGCGTCCTCAGGCCGTTTCGGCGTGGTGACTCATCATCCCGTCACCGGGATTGCAGTACGCCCTGCTGCTGGTGGCGCCGGTAGCCGTCTGGTGCCGCCAGATGCCGTGCTTGGTGTACCTCTTGAGGGTGTCTTCACGCATGCATTCGAGCCGGACCCGGATGTCGCCTACCGTGCCCCGTTCGCAGACGGCCATGGCGCCCTGCGCGCCGGTTAACGGTAGTGAGTACCCTCTGCAGGCCGGTGGCGCCGCCGCCGCTGGAGAGGCCGGCAGGGCCAGCGAGGCGACCGCGACCGCCATGCCGGCAAGTGTGGCGTGTACCAATCTGGACATTGCGCTCCCCGTTCACCGTGCTCAATGGACCTGCCCGTCCCTCGGGCAGTGATGCGGCTGTAGAGCCCGGTCCGCTTTCCCCCGCGAGTCAAGATCGGCAACCGCGTCCGAGGCTAACACGCGCCCGCGCACCCTGGGGGGCGTCGAGGTCCGGCGCGACGAGCGTCCGGGGAACGGGCCTCGGCGCGGCTGGTAGCGCCGCGGGGCCACTCGGCTCGGGACCGGTGAGGAGGGCGCGATCGTGCTCGCAGGTCCAGACGGCAACGAGCTCTCCGTGTGGACGGACCAGGGTCATGCGCAGCACCGATGAGCGTTCTTGGGTAGACCGTGTCGACACGGTAGTGGCTAGGTACGCGTGCTCTGTCCCCGGCGGTGCCGCACAGCGCAGGATCACTAGCGTGACCTCGTACCCGTGCCCTTTCTGCCACGCCCCTGCGGACCTGGCGACCGGCTGTTCCGGCTGCGGCCGGCCGCCGGACCCGGACGCCGCCGAGGTGATCCGCCTGGACGTCGAGATCCCACAGTTGAGGACCCGCGTCGAGCACGCCCGGGGGGCCGTCGCCGCCGCGGAGTGGGCCCTGCGCGACGCCGGCCGCCGCCGCGACGAGGCCGCGGGGCGGGTGCGGGCCACCGTGCTCGCCGCCCGGCCGTCGTCGGCGCCGGCCGCCGCGCCGTTGACCGCCGCGCCGTTGACCGCCGCGCCGCAGGCCGCCGCGCCGCAGGCCGCCGCGCCGCTGGCCGCCGCGCCAGCGGGTGCGGCGGCCGGTGGCGTCGCGTGGCCGGCGACCGTGCGCTCCGGTGCGGGTCACGTGCCCGCCGAGACGTCGACGCGGACGGTGCAGAATCTGCTGTTCCTGCTCGGCGGACTACTGCTGGGTACGGCCGCGGTGGTCTTCACCGCGGTGGCCTGGGCGACGTACGGGGTGGGGGTCCGGGCCGCGGTGTTGGCCACCGTCACCCTGCTGGCCTTGGGTCTGCCACTGCTGGCGCTGCGTCGGGGGCTGCGGGCGACGGCCGAGACGTTCGCCGCGGTGGGCCTGCTGCTGGTCCTGCTGGACGGCTACGCCGCCTGGTACGTGAACCTGTTCGGGGTGGCCGGTGGTTCCGCCGCGACGTACGCCGGCGTGGTGTGCGCGGTGACCGCCGCGGTGGCCGTGGGCTACGGGGCGGCGACGGGTCTGCGGGGTCCGCGCTTCGCCGCGTTGCTGGTCGCCCAGCCGGTGCTGCCGTTGCTGCTGGTGCCGGTCGGGCCCGACGCGACCGGCTGGGCGCTTGCCCTGATCACGCTGGCCGCGTTGAACCTGGCGGTGCTGCGCTGGCCCGCCGCGGCCGGCAGCAGGCTCGACACCCCGGGGATACCGGGCGCACCCGGGATGCCGACCACCTCCGGTGCGCCCATCCCGCTCGGCGCGGCGACGACCGGCGCGACCCCCGCCGGGGTGGTCGCACCGGCCGGCCCGGACAACGCGGACGTGTCGCAGGCGCCGCTGCGGGCCCTGGCGTGGCTGTTGCACGGCGGCGCCCTGGCGTTGGGGGCCCTGTCGGCGTTGGCTGCGCTGTTCGACGCCGACGGCGCCGGGGCGGTGGCTGGTGCCGGCGGCGCGCTGGTGGCCGCGGCCGTTCTCTTCGTGTTCGCCGGGCTGACCGCCCGGCTGATCGGGCTGCAGGCGGTGGCCGCCGGGAGCGTGGTCGTCGCGATCGTGCTGGCCGCGGGTCGGTTCGCCGCCACGCTCGGTGGTGCGTTCTGGCCGGTGCTGGTGGCGGGCATCGTCACCCTGGCGGCTCTCGCCGTCGCCGGCACCGCCCGGTGGCTACCGCCGGGCGTGCGCCCGGGCCCCGGCTGGGCGGCGTTGGCGGTGGTCGCGGTGCCGGCGCTGGTGGCGGTGACGGCGGCGGTGACCGCCGCCGGCACCACCCTGGGGGTGGCGCACGACCTCTACGGGGCCGGTAGGGCGTTCACCAGCGGCGGACCGCACCCGTGGCAGATCCCGGTGTCGGTGGCGCTGTTGACCGTCGCGGTGGCGGCACTGCTGGGCCGCGACCTGCGGGTCGACGCGTTGCTCGCCGGTGCGGCGCTGGTCGTGCTGGCCGTCCCGGCGACGTTGTCGTTGCCGTGGTGGATGGCCCCGGTGCTGGCTCTGCTGGCCGCCAGCGCCCTGGCGGCGGCGGCGTTGGTGAGCACCTCGGCCGGGTCGGCGGGCTGGCGGGCGGTCGGGGCGGGGGTGCTGGTCGGCGACGCCGTCCTGGTCGGCCTGGCCCGGTCGGTCAGCACCGCGGCGGTGCTCGCGGCGGTGACGCTGCTCGGGGTCGGTACCGCGGTCGGGGCGCTGTGGGTGCCGGCGCGGCGCCCGGCGGCCGGCGCGCGTCGGTTGATCGGCGGTCTGGGGCTGTTCGTCGGTCTGCTCGCCTGGCCGGGTGCCCTCGCGGGCGGGTTGGCGGCGGTGCGGGTGGAACCCTGGTGGGTCGCCCGGGCGGCGGTCGTGGCGGTGGCGGTGCTGCTGCCCGTCCTGGCCGTGGTGCGGCACCGCTGGCCCGGATACCGGGGGTACGCCTTCGCCGCCGTCCTCGCCGCCGCACTGCCGCTTCCGATCGCGGCGGTGCTGGCCGGCGGGTGGTCCGAGCCGTCGGGTGGGTACGCCGCTGTCGCGTTGCTGCTCATCGGCGCCGCTGTGGCGCTGCTGCCCGGCGTCGTGTCCCACACCGTCACCGCGTCGGGACCGGTTGCGGCGCCGCTCAGGGTCGCCTCGGGGCCGGTGGCCGCGGCGGGCGCGGTGGCGTTGTTCCCGGGCTGCTGGCTGCTCGCGGCGCTGGCTCCGGGCCTGTCGGTGCTGCTGGTGGCACCGTACGGCTGGCTCGACGAGGTCTGGTCCGGGCGGCCGGCCGGTGTCGGGCTGTCCCCGTTCGGGGCGTCGCTGCCCGATCCCGCGGACGCCCCGGCGTTGGCGGTGCTGGCGCTGGCGTTGCTGCTGCCGCTGGCCGGCCGCCTCGGCTGGCGCGCCGCAGCCGGTTGGGTGTCGCCGTTGCCGCTGGTGGCGGTGCCGCTCGCCCTGGCCGCCGCGGGTGTCCGGTGGCCGGTGGTGCCGGCCGCCAGCCTGCTGTGCGGCCTCGGCCTGCTGCTCGCCGTCGCGTTGCGTGGCACCGGCCGCCGGGCGGCCACGGTGGCTGTGGTTGTCGGCTCGCTCCTGGTCGGGTCCGGCCTGGCCGGTGGGCTACCGACCCGCGCGGGCACCCTCGCCGGGTGGGGCCTCACCGTGGTGGTGGCCACGGTCGCCGGCGCCGCCGGACGGACCCTGACCGCCCGGCTGGCCGGCTGGCTGGCCGCGGTCGGCGCGGCGACGGTGCTGGCGGTGCTCGCCGGCCTGGCCGCCGAGCTGGCCGCGTATCGCGGCGGGTTCGGGGTGCTCGGGGTCGCCGCGCTGGCGTTGCTGCTCGGGGTGCTGTTGGGTGCCCGCCGGCCGGTGGAGTCGGTCGCCGTGCAGGCCGCCGCGCACGGCGCCGCCGTGACCGCGTTGCTGCTGGCGCTGCCCGCCCCCCGGTACGCCGCCGCGGTCTGCACGCTGTGGGGGGTGGCGCTGGGTCTGCGGGCGATGTGGCCCGGTGAACGGGGCGAGCGCCGGCGGATCCTGGTGGTGGCCGCCGCCTCGGTGCAGCTGCTCGGGTGGTGGCTGCTGCTGGCCGCCGGCCAGGTGGCGGTGATCGAGGCGTACACCGTGCCGGCCGGCGCGGTGGCGCTGCTGGCCGGCTGGTTGGCGTCGCGCGGGCGGCCCGGGTTGAGCAGTTGGCTGACCCACGGGCCGGCGCTGGCCGCTGTCTTCCTACCCAGTCTGGCGTCGGTGCTGGTGCAGGACGGTCAACCGGTGCGCCGGCTGTTGCTGGGCACCGGGGCGTTGGTGGTGGTGCTCGCCGGTGCGGCCGCCCGCCGCCAGGCGCCGGTGCTGGTGGCCGGGGGTGTGCTGGTCCTGGTGGCGCTGCACGAACTGCTGCTGGTGTGGGATCTGCTGCCGCGGTGGATCCCGCTGGCGGCCGGTGGTCTGCTGCTCGTCGGTCTGGCGATGACACTGGAGCGGCGGCGCCGTGACATGGCCCGGATGCGCGCCGCCGTGACCCGGATGACGTAGACGGCGTCGGTGGCGTGACCCGGCCCGGTCACGCCCGCGCCGACGACCCGCGATGGGCGCCGGGCGCGCCGGTGGTCGTGGACACCGGCCGGCGCACCGGGTTACCTGGGGGAATGGCGGATGTGGCGGTGGTCGGTGCCGGGGTGGTGGGGCTCACCGCCGCGGTGCGGTTGCGTCAGGCCGGGGCGGCGGTCACCGTGCTGGCCGCCGACCCGCCGCGGCGCACCGTGTCGGCGGTGGCGGCCGCGGTCTGGTACCCGACCCGGACCGGGGTCGACCCCCGGGTGCTGCGTTGGGCGGCCGGGGCGTATGACGAGTTCGTCCGGCAGGCGGCCGCCGGCGTGCCGGGGGTGGTGCTGCGCCCCACCCGGATGTTTCTGCGCGACGCCGACACCGGGGTGCCGTGGTGGGGGGTGGTGCCGGCGGACTTCAGCGTGTGCGACCGCGGCGAGGTGCCGGCCCCGTACACCGGGCTGTGGCGGTTCACCGTCCCGTCGGTGGCGATGGGTCCGTACCTGGATTGGTTGGTCGCTGAGCTGCGGGGGGCCGGAGTGGTTTTCCGGCGGCGCCGGCTGGGCCGGCTGGACGAGGCGTTCGAGGTGGCCCCGGTGGTGGTGAACGCGACCGGGCTGGGCGCTGGGGTACTCTGCGGTGACCAGGCGGTACACCCGGCGCGGGGGCGGGTGGTTGTGGTCACCAACCCGGGCCTGGTCGCCTCGGTGCGCGACGAGGACAACCCGGACGGGGTCACCTACGTCCACCCGCGCGACGCCGACGTGGTGCTCGGCGGCACCTTCGAACCGGGGCAGTGGGACACCGCCGGGGCTCCAGGCGCCGCCGCGGCGATCGTGCGCCGGTGCGCGCGGCTGGTCCCCGAGTTGGCTGACGCCCGGGTGCTGGCGGAACGGGTCGGGCTGCGACCGGTGCGCCACGGCGGTCCCCGGGTCGAGGCGCGGTCGATGTCGCAGGGCCGCCGGGTGGTGCACGCGTACGGGCACGGGGGCGCGGGGGTCACCCTGTCGTGGGGTTGCGCGGACGAGGTGGCGGCGCTGGCCCTGGGCGGTGAGTAGCGCGATGACCATGAACGTTCACCGGGTTGGGGTGGGCCGCGGGCCCGCGGTGGGCGGCCAGCGCTAGCCGACGTCGCCGCGCACGATGGCCTCGGCCACCCGGTAGAAGTCGTCCGGGTTGGGCTGGAAGGCCGCCGCGATGTCGGGGTGCAGTCCGGCGCGGGTCTCGTCCATCAGCTGGCGGCAGACCTCCTCGACCGGCTCACCGGCGTACCCGGCGCGCAGTCGCTCGGCGGCGGCCTGCAACGCGGAGGTCAGTTGGTCTTCCAGGGGGCCCTGGAGCTTGCGCTCGACCGGGCTGAGCCCGCGCGGGTCGAGGGTGATCTGCGGCTCGGCCATGTGGTGCTCCTTCGCTCGGTGGGCCGGTACCCACTGGTGGGGGTGGGTCAAACCGGCTCTTCGCCGCCGGGTGTGGTGGGCGGGGTGCTGTTCACTCCGGTGTGGACAGTGGCGAGCGTGCCGCCCCCGACACGGTCAGTGACGTCCCCGCTTCACCTCGAAGAACGCCGAGGAGTGCAGCAGCGGCACCACGGCGTCCCAGATCCGCAGCGCCTCCGCCTGGTCGTAGCTCTCGGCGAGGACCGGGCCGTGCAGCCCCCGCCGGGCGCCGTCGAGCATCAGCACCGGCGAGCCGATGTCCGGCCCGGCGGAGGCCATCGCGGTGTCGTGCGACTCGCGTACCGCTTCGTCCCAGGCCGGGTCGTCGATGACGCGTTTGACGTCGGTCAGGTCGGCGGCCTCGGCGGCCGCGAGGACGATCTCCCCGCTCAGTGGCGCTTCCACCTGGTGGCTGCGGGTGCCCAGTTCGGTGTAGAAACGGGCGATGTCGTCGTGGCGGTTGTCGGCGCGCAACGCCTCGACCAGCCGCAGGGCCTGCCCGGACGCGGCCAGCACGGCGCGGAACTGCTCGGGGGGCGCACCATCGTGCAGCATCGCGAGGCTGAAGGCCCGCCAACGGACGCTCACCTCGCGCGACGGCGCGACCGTCAGCAGCCAGCGTGAGGTGCGCCACGTCCACGGGCAGGCGGGATCGAAGAAGAAGGTGGCCTCCATGCGTCGCATCCTAGGGCCGTCGCCGGGCCGGTGCCCGGCAACGCGCGTCGGGGGTTAGCCCGAACCGACCGCCCCCGTGCCGGCCGGCCGGGTGCTCAGGTGCCGGAGGCCAACCGGAAACGGCTGGTGGGTCGGCTCGCGGGGTGCATGATCAGGTCGGCGGTGGGCGCCGGCTCGCGTTCGCCGCGCAGCAGGTGTCCATAGTTGACCATGCCGTCGACCAGCCGCGACACCTCGGCGTGCGGGCGCACCACCAGGCGCAGGAACTGGCTGGTCATGCCCAGTTTGTTGCCGCATTCGCGGACGTAGACACCGTGCCGGGAGAGCAGGTAGTCGCGCAGTTCCACGCCGCTCCAGCCGGGGGCGACCTTGACCAGCAGGAAGTTTCCCTGGGACGGGAAGATCGTCAGGCCGGGGACCCGGCGCAGTTCCTCGGCCATCAGGCTGCGGTCGCGGGAGAGCAGGCGCAGGCTCTCGTCGTACTCGCTCTCGTAGTCACCGATCATGTTCACGACCGACTCGGCGAGCGAGTTGAGGTTCCACTTCGGCAGGGCCTTGCCGATCTTCGCGGTCAGGGCCGGGTTGGCGACCATGTAGCCGAACCGGATGCCGTGCAGGCCGAAGTTCTTGCCCAGGCTCTTGAGGACGATGACGTTGGAGCGGATCGCCGCCTGGGCCGCGAACGACGGCTGTCGTTCCACGTCGACGAAGTCGATGAACGACTCGTCGACCACGACCAGGTCCAGATCGCTGAGGGAGTCGACGAAGCGCAGCACCTCGCGGCGGCTCAGGTACCCGCCGTCGGGGTTGTTGACGTTGCAGATCACCGCGACGCGGGAACCGCGGGCCCGGATGAAGTCGATGTACGCGTCCACGTCGAGCGCATAGCCCTCCGCCTCCTGCAGCGGGAACATGTCGACCCGCTTGCCGGTCTCCAGCGGTTGGTCGGTCCACCGGCCGAAGGTCGGGATCGGTACGGCGACGCTCTCTTTGATCAGCAGGTGGTCGATCCAGGTGATCAGCTCGGTGGAGCCGTTCGCCATCGCCACGGTCTGCGGGTGCAGGCCGAGCACGCTGGACAGCTGCTTGGTGATCGCGGCGGAGTCGCTGGGGTAGTACTTCAGCATCGATTCGAGGTTTTCCGCCAGCACCGAGAACATCTCGGGCGTCGGGAAGTACGGGTTGCACGGAATGCAGAAGTCGATGATGGGGGTGCCGTCGCCCATCATCTTCTTCAGTGCGAAGTACGACGTACTGTGCGCTCCCTGGCGGAGCGCACCTAGGTCGACATCGGCGTGCCGCATGGACTTCCTCCCTCTGCCTCCCGTTGTCATGGGCCAGTACGTACGGTGACGCCGGGATCGTTCAGATCTGACGGGAGTAAAGCTCTGCGTAAGTTGACCTGCTGTTTCCGTAGTTGTTGATCGTGCACATTTCGGAAACCGGTGACGCCGGGTGATCCAGCGACAACGTGAGCAGGAGCGCGCACGAGGCGGTCAGGGGGCGCGCTGACGTCCACGTGGCGCGGCGTGGCCCGGGTGCGGCCGGTGGCCCGGTCGGGGGCTCTCAACCCGTCCGAACCACCGGCGTCTGCACCGGCGGGTCCGGCCGGTGCGCAGGCGGTACCCGCCGCGCCGGCGGTTAATCGGCACGACGCTCGATTCGGCACACCGGCCAGCCGCCAGGACCGTCGCTCCCGGCCCGGTGCCCAGGTCGTGCCTAGGTCGTGCCTAGGTCGGCACCACCACCAAGGGTGCCGGTGCCGGTGCCGGTGCCGGTGCGGCGCCGGCCAGCACGCCGCAGACCAGGTCCCGCAGCACCGTGAGGCCGTCGAAGCTGAGCACCGACTCGGGGTGGAACTGCACGCCGGCGAAGCCGGGACCGCGTAGCGCGTGCACCGCCGCGTCGACGTCGCGGGCCAGTTCCACCGGCCCGTACGGGCTGGGCGCGGCGTCGGCGTCGGCCACCGCGGTGAAGGTGGAGTAGAAGCCGACCACCCGGCGCTTGCCGAACAGGTCGATGGCGCGCTGCACGCCCTGATACGGCGCCTCGCGGCGGTGTAGGCGCAGGCCCAGTCGCCGGGCCAGGATCTGGTGACCCAGGCAGACGGCCAGGAGCGGCTGGCGGCGTTCGAGCAGGCCGGCGATGAGGCGGTCGGTGGCGCGCATCTTCGGCTCGTCGCTGTCCGGGTCGCCGGGCCCGGGCCCCGGCACCACCAGGTCGAAGTCGGCGACCTCGCCGGGGTGCTGCCATGGGCGCACGGTCACAGTCAGGCCCAGGGCCCGCAGCTGGTGGGCCAGCATGCCGGTGAAGGTGTCCTCGGCGTCGACGATCAGCGCGTGCCGGCCGAGCAGCTGCGACACCGTGCTGTCGCCGGGGCGCCTCTCGTGCAGCCAGAACCCCGCCAGGCGGGTGTTGCGGTCGGCCAGGGCGGCGCGCACCGCCGGGTCGTCGCCCAGTCGTAGCGCCGGCGGCGCGTCGGTGGGGACGCCGGTGGTGGGGGCGGGCGGGATGAGCCCGAGCGCGGTCAGGACGCCGGCGGCCTTGGTGTGGGTCTCGGCGACTTCCCCGGCGGCGGTGGAGTGGCGTACCAGGGTGGCGCCGACCGGCACGCTCAGCGCGCCGCTCGGGCTGATCTCCGCGGTGCGGATCAGGATGGGCGCGTCCAGGGTCTGCCGGCCGGCCTCGTCGTGGCCGAGCAGGGCGAGCACTCCGGCGTAGTAGCCGCGTCCGCGTCGCTCGTGGCGGGCGATGACCCGGCAGGCGTTCTCCATCGGGCTGCCGGTGACGGTGGGGGCGAACATCGTCTCGCGCAGCACCGCCCGGACGTCCAGGTCGCCTCGACCGGCGAGGAGGTATTCGGTGTGGGTCAGGTGGGCCATCTCTTTGAGGTACGGGCCGACGACCTGCCCGCCGCCCTCGGCGACGGTGGCCATCATCTTCAGTTCCTCGTCGAGCACCATGTACAGCTCGTCGATCTCCTTGGGGTCGGCGAGGAAGCGCAGCAGCGCGGCCCGGTCCGTTGCGGTGTCGCCGTGGCGGAACGTGCCGCTGATCGGGTTCATGGTGGCCATGCCGTCCTCGACGCTGACGTGGCGTTCCGGGGTGGCGCCGACCAGGGTGCGGGTGCCGGTGTGGACCAGGAACGTCCAGTACGCGCCCCGTTCGTCGCGCAGCAGGCGGCGTAGTGCGGCCAGCGCGGCGGTGACCGGCTCGCCGGTGAGCTGGGCGGTGTAGCTGCGGTGGATGACGAAGTTGGCGCCTTCGCCGCGACCGATCTCGTCGCGCAGGACATCCTCGACGACCCGGGCGTAGTCGTCGTCGCTGATGTCGAAGCCGCCGCCGGTGGTGACGACGGGCACGGTGGGCAGGGCGGCGAGCAGGGTGCCCAGCGGTACCCGTTGGTGCGCGGTGATGCCCAGGCATTCGACCGGTGCGCCGTCGTCCACGCAGGCGAACCCGCGTTCGCTGACCTGCCGGTAGGGGACGAGGGCGAGGGTCTGCGGGCCCGGTCGGCCCGGTGGCAGCGGGATGTCGGCCAGCCGCTGGGCGGTGCTGAGGTGACCGGTGAAGACGTCGACGTGGTCGGCGGCCTGCCGGTGCAGCAGGGCGAACGGTCCGGGGTCCGCGCCGGCGGTGATGCTCGCCAGCAGGTCGGTCAGGAGAGGCATGCTCGTTTCCTCGGGCTCGTGCGGGCCGCCGGGGGCGGGCCGTTGCGCCGGGAAACGACGGCGGCCGCCGGGGAGGCGGCCGCGGGTGGTGGACTACGCGCGGGGTGGGTGGGCCGCCGATGTGGCGGGCCACCAGAAGGCCGGGCGCGGGTACATGGCCACGAGCGTACGGCCCGCGGCGCCGCGGCGGAACCCGACGCGCTGTTTTCCCCTGTCGGGTACCCGCCGGTTTCCCCTGTCGGGTACCCGCCGGTGGTTGCCGGCGCCCGCAACGCCGGCACCGTCGGTGCCGGCGGGCGCCGGCGCGGGGTACGGTATGCGGCGATGAGCATCCTCGCGTTGGACCTGGGCACCTCCTCCGTCCGTGGGCTGGTCCTCGACGACCGGCTGGAACCGGTGCCGGGGGCGTTGGCCCGGCGCAAGGCGGTGCTGTCGGTCGATGACGATGGCACCGCCACGCTCGACGCCGCGGCGTACCGGGCCTCGTTGGGGCAGTGCCTGGACGAGTTGGCCGCCGGGGGGTGGCTGGACGGGGTGGCCACGGTGGCCGTGTCGGCGCAGTGGCACTCGATCGTGCCGGTGGGCTCCGACGGCGAGCCGCTCGGCCCGGTGCTGACCTGGGGCGACACCCGCCCGGCGGTGTTGCCCGGGGCGGTTGGACCGGCCGATGAGGAGGCTTTCCACCAGCGCACCGGCACGTGGTGGCACCGCTTCTACTGGACCGTGCGGGTGCCGTGGCTGCGGGAGCGCTGCGGTTCCCGGCCGAGCGGGTTTCTCGGCCTGGCGGAGTTCGTGTTGGGTGGGTTGCTGCAGGAGATGCCGATGTCGGTGTCGCAGGCCTCGGGCACCGGACTGCTGGATCTCGCGGCGTTGACCTGGGACGACGAGGCGGTGGCGGTGGCCGGTCTGCGTCCGGGGGAGGCGCCGCGGTTGGCCGGGCAGGACTGGCGCGGCACGTTGCGCCCGGAATTCGCCGGTCGGTGGCCGGCGCTGCGTGCGGCCCGCTGGACGGCGCCGGTCGGCGACGGCGCGGCGTCGAACATCGGCACCGGCTGCGTCGACGAGCGGCGGGCGGCGGTGACCGTCGGCACGTCCAGCGCGGTGCGGCTGGTGCAGTCGGTCGCCGCGGGGGTCGCGTTGCCACCGTTGCCGGGGTCGTTGTGGCGGTACCGGGTCGACCACGACCGGATCGTGACCGGGCGGGCGTACTCGGCCGGCGGCAACCTCTTCCAGTGGGCCAACGGGCAGTTGCGACTGCCGCGGGGCGAGGAGCTGGAGGCGGCGCTGAGCGCGGTCACGCCCGGGCGGGGGGTGCGCGCCGATCCCCGGTTGGGCGGTGACCGGCCGCCGGGTACCGCCCCGGCCGGCTCAGGGGTACTGTCCGGTATCGGACTGGCAACCACTGCCGTCGATCTCCTGGCGGCCCTGATGGACGGGGTGTGCCGGATGGTGGCCGACGACCTCACGGTGCTGGAGTCCACCGTGGGTGCTCCGGTCGAGGTGGTGCTCGGCGGTGGCGCGGTGGCGGCTTCGCCGTGGTGGCGCGGGGCGTTCCAGGCCGCGCTGGCACCACGCTCGGTGAGTTATGTAAGCAATCCGGAGGTTGGCGCCATTGGGGCCGCTTTGTTGGCATCCGGTCGGTCGGCTGACGTCGGCCGGACGGACGATGCGACGTCGCCCACATCGGCAGTCCGTAGTCGCCCGCTCCATCGTTCGTAACCGATCGCGCCCCTGGTGGCGTTGACAGCGGCGCCTCGCCTGATTGGATGGAGCCCGCTCCTCCACTCGGCGGGCATCGAGGAAGGCTGAAGGTGTGGTGGGTACCGCCGCGGAACCCTCGGACTCGTCGGTGCCGCACCACCGTCGGCGTAGGACCGACGAGCAGGCGCCACCACGGCGGCGCTCCCGGCTGCGGATCGCCGACTGGCGCATGCGTACCAAGCTGGCGACCGTCCTGATCATCCCATCGGTGGCGTTCGTGGTGCTCGCCGGCGCGCAGACCTACGCCCTGGCCGGACAGTCCAGCCAGCTCAGTGACTTCGCCGAGGAAGTGTCCGTCGGCCGCCAGATCACCGAGTTGGTGCACCAGCTGCAGGTCGAGCGCGACCGCAGCATCGGCGAGCTCGCCGCCCAGCAGGTGCTGCCCGCCGGGTCGCGCAACCCCAGCGCCCTGACCGCGACGATGCGGGCGCACTACGAAGGTGTCGACGCCGCGGTGTCGACGTTCCGCCTGGCCGCCGCCCCGCTGTCCGGTGGCCGGGCGGCATGGCGGGTGTCCTACGGGCGCACCGACGAGGCGCTCGGGCAGCGGTCCCAGCTGCGGGCCTCGGTCGCGGCGGGCGCGGTCAGCCCCACCGCCGTGTCCAGCGGCTACGGCGCGATGATCGACGCGCTGATCAACCTGCTGGCCCAGCCCTCGCCCGGGTTGGAACGCCCGGAGCTGACCGACGCGGTCCTGCGCTACGTCGACCTGGCCCGGGTCAAGGAGGTCAGCTCGCGGCTGCGGGCCAAGCTCTACCAGGCGGCCAGCGCCGGCAAGTACGGTCCGACGGACCTGGTGGAGCTCAGTGACCTGCGGGCCCAACAGCTCAGCGCGCTGGCCGAGTTCCGCTCGGTGGCCACCGACGAGCAGCTGCGCAGCTTCGGCGAGGCCGCGCAGGACAGCCGGTTCCGGGCCGCCACCGACCTGGAGGAGAGCACCCTGTCGGGCGCCACGGTGCTGCCCGCGCCGCAGTGGTGGCAGGCCAGCGGGGATCGTCAGGACCTGTTGCGGTCCGTGGAGGTGGCGATCCTCGACGACGCGGTGCGCCAGGCGGACAACCGCAGCTCCGCCCAGCTGCGCCAGACCCTGCTGGTGGCCGGCGTGATCCTGACGATCCTGGTGGTCGCGTTGATCACCTCGGTCGCGATCGGACGGTCCATCGCCCGGTCCCTGCGCTCGCTGCGCGAGCACGCGTTGCGGGTGGCCCGCGCGGACCTGCCCGACACCCTGGAGCAGTTGCGGTCGGTGACCGCCGGGGTGCCCGACATCGAGGTCGCGCCGGCGCCGGTGCACTCCCTCGACGAGGTGGGGGAGGTGGCCGACGCCTTCCTGGCCGTGCACCGCAGCGCGGTCAAGCTCGCCGTCGAGCAGGCCGTCATGCGGCGCAACGTGAACTCCATGTTCGTGAACCTGGCCCGACGCAGCCAGGTGCTGGTCGAGCGCCAGCTGGAGCTGCTCGATGAGCTGGAACGCGACCAGGCCGATCCGGACCAGCTGGAGAACCTGTTCAAGATCGACCATCTGGCCGCCCGGATGCGTCGCAACGACGAAAGCCTGCTGGTGCTGGCCGGCAACGAGTCGAACCGGCGGTGGAGCGAGCCGGTGCCGCTGTCCACCGTGGTGCTCGCGGCCATCGCCGAGATCGAGTTCTACCCGCGCATCCAGCACGACACCGACGACGACCTGCATGTGGTCGGCCACGCGGTCGCCGACCTCGTGCACCTGCTGGCCGAGTTGCTGGAGAACGCCACCCTGTTCTCCCCGCCGCACACCGTTGTCAGCCTCACCGGGCGGGCCTTCAACGGCGGCGTCGCCGTCCTGGAGATCACCGATGAGGGACTCGGGATGACCCCCCGGGCGCTGCGCGAGGCCAACCACCTGCTGAGCTCACCGCCGGCGGCGGACGTCGCCGCTTCCGAGCGGATGGGCCTGTTCGTGGTCAGCCATCTCGCCGCCCGCCAGGGCATCCGGGTACAGCTGCGGGCCGCCGAGCGGGGGCTGGTCGCGACCGTGTGGCTACCCCGTACGGTGCTGGCCGACCCGACGCAACACCTGCTCGCGCCGGCGTCCGCGATCATGCCCGGGGCGGGTGACGGCGTGGTGCCGGGCCAGCTCCTGCCGCCCATCTCCGCCACCGCGCCGATGTACAGCGGGGTGGCCGACCGGCCGGCCATCGCGGCCGCGCCGCCGCTGCCGGCCCGGTCGCCGCTGCCGGCGGGCCCGGCCGTGTCAACGGCTCTGCCGCCCGCGGCCGCGCCGGCGCCGAGCGTCGCCGCGGTCCCGGTGGCGCAGTGGTCGCCGCTGGCCGCGCGGCCCTCGACCGCCACCGCGGTCCCGCCCACGGTGCCCGCCT
>DASVVF010000363.1:0-2911 GCA_036386695.1 Catenuloplanes sp.
CGTGCCCGTGGTGCGCAGTTCGTCGGCCGCCGATCGCAGCGCCCCGTAGGCGGCCCGGGCCAGGGCACCACCGGTGGAGACCCGCCGGACGCCGACCGCGGCGAGTTCACCGACGCTCGGCCCGCCGGGCAGGGCCAGCACGTTCACCGGCGCGGGAACGGCCTCGACGACCCGCGCGATGTCCGCCAGGTGGCGCAGCCCGGGGGCGTACCCGACGTGGGCGCCCGCCTGCTGGTAGGCGTTGAGCCGGGCGATGGTGTCGGCCAGGTCCGGGCGCCCGTACAGGTAGTTCTCCGCCCGGGCGGTCAGGACGATGCCGTGCCGCCGGCACGCGCCGGCGGCGGCGGCGACCCGCTCGGCGGCATCCGCCATCGGCTCCACCCGCCCGGCGACCGGATCGTAATCCTCGATCGAGATGCCGGCCGCCCCCGCTGCGGCGAGGAGATCGACCGTTTCCCGGACCCCGTCGAGGGTGTCGGCGAAGCACCGCTCGGCGTCCACGTTCAGCGGTATCCGGACCGCCCCCGCGAGCGCGCGGACGTGCGCGAGCAGCTCGGTCCGGGTCACCCGCTGGTCGAGTCGCCCGAGGCTGGCGGCGTGTCCGGAGGAGGTGGTGGCCAGCGCGGAGAATCCCATGCTGGCCAACAGCCGGGCCGACCCGACGTCCCAGGGGTTGGGGAGCAGGAAGGTGCCGTGCCGGTGCAACGCCCGGAACCGCCCGCGGCCCGCCGGGTCACCCCCCGGCGTCAGTGGGAGACCCGTTCGCGGGCCGCACCGGCGGCGCTGTCTGCCATGGGAACCTCTCCTCGTCCGCGGTCCGCACCCGGAACCCCCATCACCGCACAATTTAGACCCTCTCCGGGGCTGTCGTCAGACCCTCTCCGGGGCGGGCGCACCGGGGCACTGTCCGACCGGACACTGTCCGACCGGCACTGTCCGGGACGGCGTACCGGCCGGCGACCGCACCGCGGCCGGCTACCGTGGGCCAGGTGAGCGACTCGTGGGCGGCGACCGGCGCCGGGGTTCTGCGTCTGCCGTCCGGCCGGCTCATCAGGGGCCGCGGCCTGCGGCGCCCGGTTGAGCCGGGACCGGCCCCGACGTTCGGGGTCTACCTGCTCGGTCGGCGGCCACCCCCGATGCCGTGGGAGAGCCGATGGTTGCGTTGGCCGGACTTCTGGCTGCCCAGCGAACCGGCCCTGGCACGGCAGGTGCTCGGCGAGGCGTGGCAGCGGGCCACGACGCAGCGGGTGGAGATCGCCTGTGGCGGTGGGGTCGGCCGGACCGGTACGGCCCTGGCCTGCCTCGCCGTCTTCGACGGGGTGCCGGCCGACCGCGCGGTCGGCTACGTCCGGCAGCACTACCATCGGCGGGCGGTGGAGACGACGTGGCAGCGACGCTACGTCGCCCGCTTCGACGCCGGACGCCCGCGCTCGCGGACCTGAAGACCGCATTGGAGTACGAGTCCATGAGCGACACCGAATTCGTCTACACCACCTACGTCAACACCACCCCGGAACGCCTGTGGCAGGCGTTGACCGACCCCGCGTTCACCCGCCGCTACTGGGGGGTCACGATCACCACGGATTGGCGGGTGGGGTCGACGATGACCTGGGAGCAGGACGGTGTGACGATCTCCGACCCCGCCCAGGTCGTCCTGGAAGCGGAGCCCCATCGCCGGTTGGCGTACACCTGGCACTCGTTCACGCCGGAGTTCGCCCGCTCCGTCGGGTTGAGCGACGAGATCTACGCCAAGGTGGCCGCCGAGCCGCGATCGCGGGTGACCTTCGAGATCGAACCGTTCGGGGAGTTGGTCCGGCTGACGATCGTCCACGGCGGCTTCGAACCGGGCAGCACGGTCGTGCAGATGGTCAGCGACGGTTGGCCGCACGTCCTCTCCGACCTCAAGACCCTGCTGGAGACCGGCGAGACCCGGCCCGCCGACCCCGACGACCCGCCGCCGTAGCACCCGCACCGGTCCGGCGCGCCTACCGTTTCCGGCCCCGCGCTGGGGCCGTTCCCGGCCGCGCCGGGCCGGGCTCCCCCCGGACCGACCCGACGGTGGCATGGTGGAGACCGACAAGCTACACCGGCGGGATCCGATCCGAGCCGGGCACGCCGAGTTGGGGGTCGCACCGATGAGCCACGGGCACCAGGGCAGCGAACGGCTGACAGCGGCGGAACTGGCGGAGGCCGCCGCCACGGCGGGGTACGCCCCGTCGGCGCTGAACACCCAGCCGTGGCGGTGGCGCGTGCTCCCCGACCGGCTGGAGTTGTCCGCCGATCGCGAGCGTCAACTCGTCGTCTCCGACCCACAGTCCCGGCTGCTGCTGCTCAGCTGCGGCGCCGCCCTGCACCATGCCCGGCTGGCCCTGGCCGCCCAGGGCTGGCCGGCGCGGGTCGACCGGGCGCCCGACCCGCGCCAACCCGACCTGCTGGCCCGGATCACGGTCGGCGACCGTGGCCCCGCCGACCCGGAGGCGATGCGGCTGGTCCAGACCATGCGGGTTCGGCACACCGACCGGCGCCCGCTCAGCGACGAGCCGCTCGACGACGAGATGATCACCGAGGTCCGGGCCGCGGCGGTCGGCGAAGGCGTCCAGGTGCACGTGCTCAACGGCGCGCAGGTGTACGACCTGGCCTCGGCGGCGAACCGGGCGGAGGAGGTCGGGGCCACCGACGAACGCCTGCGGGAGGAGGTCGCCTACTGGACCAGCCGCCCCGCCCCGCAGGGCACCGGACTGCCGCCGGAGGTGCTGCCGGCCACCCCGCCGCAGACCACGGTGCCGGGCCGCGCCTTCGGTGGCGGCACCCTGCCGATCGGGCCGGGACACGACCGGGCGGCGGTCTACGGCGTCCTGTACGGCGACGAGGACGAGCCGCTGTCGTGGCTGCGGGCCGGTGAGGCGCTGTC
>DASVVF010000364.1:0-17218 GCA_036386695.1 Catenuloplanes sp.
CCTCCCGGAGGCGGTACGACGGCGGCTGTCGCCCGAGGCGACCGCGCTGGCCCTGCACGCACCGGCCCGGGCCGGGACGCCGGCGCAGCTGTTGCGCCGGCGGGCGGCCGCCCGGGTGGTGATCACCGGCCGTAGCCGGCTCGGCGCGCCGGTTGCCGTGGCGCTGGCCCAGTCCGGGGTCGGCCACGTCTTCGGAGACCTGGCCGGTCAGGTGACCGTGGCGGAGACCGCCGGCGGGCCGCTGGTCCCGGCCGACGCCGAGCGCCCCCGCAGCGTGGCCGTCGCCGAGGCGGTGCGGCGGGCCGCCCCGGACACCGAGGTGGGACCGGTACGGCGCGGCCACGCGGCGATCGTCGTCGTTCTCGGCCACGACCGGCCGGCGGCGCTGCTGGCCGCGGCCTACGCGCAGCGCCGCCAGGCGCACCTGGCGCTGGCCGTACGCGACGGGGTCGCCGTGGTCGGGCCGCTGGTGACCCCCGCCGGCGGCCCCTGCCTCAACTGTCTGGACCTGCACCGGCGCGATCGTGATCCGCAGTGGCCGCAGGTAGCCGCGCAGTTGGCGCCGGGGGCCGGGGAGCACGCCGAGCCGTGCACGGTGCCGACCCTGCTGTCCGCCGCGGCGTACGCGGCGGCGGAGGTCCTGGCCTACCTCGACCGCGGCTGCACCGGGTTGGTCGGGGGCGCGCTGGAGATCACCTCGCCCGGGTCCACCCGTCGGCGGACCTGGCCGCCACACCCACGCTGCCCCTGCCGCCCGGGCCGCGGCACCGCGCCGACCAGCCGCGATGAAGAAAAGCGGCATAGCGGCGGTAAGCACCCCAGGCCGGTACGCTCCTAGCCAGCTGTCACGTTCGAACGGCGCCGCGTCGGTAACAATGATCTGGTGACCGACATCCCCCGCCGTGCCGCGTCCCGCACCGCCAAGCTCGCCGCCCTGCCACTCGGCTTCGCCGGTCGCACCGTGCTGGGCCTCGGCAAGCGGGTCACCGGGATGGCCTCCGAGGTCATCTCCGCCGACATCCAGCAACGCACGGCCGAGCAGTTGTTCAGTGTGCTGGGGCAGCTCAAGGGTGGCGCGATGAAGTTCGGCCAGGCGCTGTCGGTGTTCGAGGCCGCCATGCCGGAGGAGATGGCCGGCCCGTACCGGCAGGCACTGACCAAGCTGCAGGAGGCCGCGCCGCCGCTGCCGATCGCCAGCGTGCACAAGGTGCTCGCCGAGCAACTGGGCGCCGACTGGATCGAGCGGTTCGTGGAGTTCGACGACAGCCCGGCCGCGGCCGCCAGCATCGGCCAGGTGCACCGGGCGGTGTGGAAGGTGCCGCCGGCGCGCCGGGGCGGCAAGCCCAGGACGCAGGCGGTGGCCGTCAAGGTCCAGTACCCGGGTGCCGGCGACGCCCTGCTCGCCGACCTGAAGCAACTGTCCCGACTGGCTTCGATGTTCCGGGCGATCCAGCCCGGCCTGGACATCAAGCCGCTGCTGGCGGAGCTGCGGGAACGGATCACCGAGGAACTCGACTACGAGTTGGAGGCGACCGCCCAGCGCGCCTTCGCCGCCGCGTACGCCGGCGACGCCGAGATCTTCGTGCCGCAGGTGGTGGCCTCGGCGCCACGGGTGCTGGTCACCGAATGGGTCGACGGCACGCCGCTGTCCAAGGTGATCGCCGACGGCACGCAGGCGGAGCGGGACGAGGCGGGTCGGCTGATGGCCACCCTGCATTTCTCCGCCCCGCAGCGGGCCCGCCTGCTGCACGCCGATCCCCATCCGGGCAATTTCCGGATCCTGCCGGACGGGCGGCTCGGGGTGATCGACTTCGGTGCGGTGGCCCGGCTGCCCGACGGGCATCCCGAGCCGATCGGCCGCCTGGTCCGGCTGGCCCTGGCCGGCGACGCCGAGGGCGTGGTCGAGGGCCTGCGCGATGAGGGCTTCGTCAAGCCCGACGACGACATCGCCGCCCAGGAGGTCCTCGACTTCCTGCTGCCGATCCTGGAGCCGGTGGCGGTCGACGAGTTCCGGTTCACCCGGGCCTGGTTGCGGGCCGAGGCGACCCGGCTGGGCAATCCCCGCTCGCCGGCGTACCAGCTGAGCCGGCACCTCAACCTGCCCCCGTCGTACCTGTTGATCCACCGGGTGACGCTCGGCTCGATCGGGGTGCTGTGCCAACTCGAGGCGCAGGCGCCGTACCGGGCGATCCTGAGCAAGTGGCTGCCCGGCTTCGCCCCGGTGACCTGACCACGCCGGCCCAGCCTGTCGGCAACGGGCTGAGGGGCCCGTCCGACTGGACAGGCCCCTCATTTCCCAGGTAGCGGGCTTGGTGGGTGGGTTAGAAGGTCCCCAGCTCGCGGGCGGCCTGCTGGCGGGCGCGCATCGCGACGCGACGGGCGGAACGGGGTGCCTCAGTGCTCGTGGTGTGGCCGGCCTGAGGCAGCCGCGTTCGAGCCCGGGATAACGCTTCGTGGATAAGTTGGACCTTGGTGGCTGCGCTCATGGTCAGACGTACGGGGGCATTCACGGTTACCGCGCTCTTTTCGGGGGTTCGGGCCGACGTCGTGCCGGCGACGATGTTGATCGGGTGCATGGTGGTCAGGCCGCCAGTCGGACCGCGGCACGCAACTCGGCAAGCCCTTCGGCTGCCAGCCGCTCTTCGACCTCGACGCGCAGTTCCGCGTCGCGGGCGACGTCCTCCTTACGCGGACGGCCCCGGGGCCGCTTACGCGGAACGACCGCGCCACGCTCGAAGATCTCGCCGCCCCAGACACCCCACGGCTCGGCCCGCTCGACCGCACCGGCCAGGCACTCGACGCGCAGCGGGCAGTCCCCGCAGAGCGACTTGGCCAGTTCCAGTTCGGTCGGGGAGTCAGAGAACCACAGGTCGGGGTCGAACTTCCGACAGGGCAGGTTCGCCTCCAGTTCGACGCTCACGTCGAGGGGGGCCAACGCCAGACTCATAACCCGGTCACCTCTCTCTCGCTTCGATCTTGTAGATCGTTGTTCCGGTTCGTGCTCGCACCACTTCTCGTCGGATCGCGCCCGCACAAACAGCGAGGCCGCGGATCCCAGTTGCGGGTTCCGCGGCCTCGAGGTGAGCCGGTTGGTCTGTGGATCAGACCGGCCTACCTCGAGGTGGAACACCGCGGGCACCTTCCGTCATGCGCTTGGCAGACTCGATGCCCTTGCTGCCCCGGAACCCATTGGTCCCGTAGCTTCCATCGTTGGTCGCGAGGGTCCGGGCCAGCTCGGCCTGAACCTGGACCTGGTGCGCCCATGGGAGCTGCGGGACGTCGGTGACCACGCGAACATGGACACCCGACACCGGCGCGCAGACAGCCAGAGGCCCCGACGGCCGTAGGATCGTGGAGATCTTCACCGGGACTCACCTGTCTCTCTGACGCTCGATGTTGAAACGGTTTTCATCCCCCGTGAGCAGCGTTAACGTGCCCGCTCGCCAAGGTGTGCACTGAGGCTAAGCCCCCCTGCGGGGGCAGGGCAAACGAATTTACGGCCAGTGTCAGAAACTTTTCTCCGGACCAAGATCATCTACTAGGGCACCGGCCACCAGCGCGACCACCGCCTCGCCGTAAAGGCCCAGCTTGCGCGGCCCGATCCCGGCGATCGCCAGCAGCTCCGGGGGCCGCGCCGGCCGGCGTTCGGCCAGCGCGACCAGCGTGGCGTCGGTGAAGACCACGTACGCCGGGACCTTCTGCTGGCCGGCGACCCGGGCCCGCCACTCCCGGAGCCGCTCCAGCAGTTCCTCGTCGAGATCGGAGGGGCAGGTCGGGCACCGGCCCAGCTTGCGGTCCGCGCCGGCCAACAGGGTCGCCCCGCACACCCGGCAGGACGCCACCTGGGTCCGCCGGCGCTCCGTCTTCGCGGCGCCGGCGGCACCGGCCCGCTCCGGCCCACCCGAGGCGTCCAACTGCGGCAGGAACCGGCACGGCCGCCGCGCCCGACCCCCGGGGGAACGCGACTGGCCGTACGACAGCCACAGCCACTGCCGGGCCCGGGTCACGCCGACGTAGAGCAGCCGGCGTTCCTCCTCGACCTGATCGGGCGACTTGGCGTACGTGGTCGGCAGCGTGCCCTCGGCCAGGCCGACCAGGAACACCGCGTCCCACTCCAGCCCTTTGGCCGAATGCAGCGAAGCCAACGTGACCCCGTCGACGGCCGGCGCGTGCTGCTGCTCGGCCCGCCGTCGCAGCTCCTCGTTGAACGCGCCCAGCAGGCCACCCGCGCCGGCCGTGCCGTCGGGTGCGGCGGGACGCCGCGCCGCGTACTCCTCGGCCAGGGTGACCAGGGCGGCCAGCGCCTCCCACTTCTCCCGGGCGGCCCCACCGGGCGGCGGCTGGTCGCGGGCCCAGCCGGTCGCCGACAGCGCCTGCACCACGGCCTCGACCAGCGGGGTCTCCCCCGCCGTGGACCGCACCGCGGCCCGCAGCGCGACCAGCGCCTGACGCACCTCGGGACGCTCGAAGAAGCGTTCCGCCCCCCGCACCAGGTAGGGCACCTCGGCCTCGGCCAGCGCC
Organism: Catenuloplanes sp.; assembly: GCA_036386695.1. Lineage (GTDB taxonomy): Bacteria > Actinomycetota > Actinomycetes > Mycobacteriales > Micromonosporaceae > DASVVF01. The sequence continues at coordinate 4,522 of DASVVF010000364.1, forward strand.
TTCTCGTAGGCCTCGGACTGCGCGTTGGTACGGAACAACACCGCGATCTCCCGGGCCGGGGTACCGGCGGCGATCAGCTGGGCGCATCGCCGGGCCACGGCGGTGGCCTCGGCCGGCTCGTCGGGAAAGATCTTCAGGTCCGGCTCCGGGCCGGCCGGGCGCTGCCCGACCAGCTCCAGGCGCAGCTTCGCCTCGATGCCGCGCGCCTGCCGGATCACCGCGTTGGCCAACCCCACCACCTGCGGCGTCGACCGGTAGTCACGCACCAGCCGGACCACCACCGCGCCGCGCCGCTGGCGGGGAAAATCGATCAGGTACGACGAGGTGGCGCCGGTGAACGAGTAGATCGTCTGGCTGGCGTCGCCGACCACGGTGAGGTCGTCGCGCCCACCCAGCCAGGCGTCCAGCAGCCGCTGCTGCAACGGGTTGACGTCCTGGTACTCGTCCACCACGAAATGGCGGTACTGCGCCCGTACCTGTTCGGCGACGTCGGCGTGCTCCTCGATGCCCCACACCGCCGCGCGCAGCATGTCCTCGAAGTCGATCACGCCCTGGGCCCGTTTCACCGTCTCGTAGGCGGCGAACACCTCCGCCACCATCGCCGGCTCGTACGGCGGCTCGCGCAGCGCCTTCGCCGCGGCCACCGGGTACTCCGCCGGCTCGACCAGCGACGACTTCGCCCACTCGATCTCGCCGGCGAGGTCCCGGGCGGCGGTCCGGTCGGCGCGCAACCCGGCCCGGGCGGCGGCCAGCGTGACCAGCCGCGCCTTGCTCTCCACCAGTTCCGGCATCGCCCGACCGTCGAGCAGCCGGGGGGCGAAGTAGCGCACCAGGCGCAGCGCGGCGGCGTGGAACGTACGGGCCTGCACCGCTCCCACGCCCAGCTCGGTCAGCCGGGCCCGCATCTCGGCGGCGGCCCGGGCGGTGAACGTGACCGCCAGCACATGCCGGGGGGAGATCTCCCCGGACAGCGCCCGGTAGGCGACCCGGTGGGTGATGGCGCGGGTCTTACCGGTGCCGGCACCGGCGAGGATGCACACTGGCCCTGCCGCGGCGGTCACCGCCCGCTGCTGCTCCGGGTCGAGCCCGGCCAACACGCGTCGCGCCATCGGTTCAGTCACCACAGCAGGAATCATGGCAGCACCGACCGGCGTTGGATCGGTTAGGCCGCTGTACCACCGAGCCATCCCTGGAGGAACCCCGATGTTGACCATGTACTCGACGCCCTGGTGCGGCTACTGCCACCGGCTCAGGTCGCAACTCGACCGGGAAGGCATCCAGTACGACGTGGTCGACATCGAGCAGGACCCGGCGGCCGCGAAGTTCGTGATGAGCGTCAACGGCGGCAACCAGACCGTGCCCACGCTGCGCTTCGAGGACGGCTCGGCGCTGACCAACCCGTCGATCGTCCAGGTCAAGAAGCACCTCGCCACGGTCGGCGGGCCCGCTCAGTAGGGAGGTCGCGGTGCCTCCTGCACCTAGTCCGATCATGCGTCGACGCCGGCTGGGTGTGGAGCTGCGACGGTTGCGCGAGATCACCGGGCTCACCGGCGACCAGGTCGTCGAACGGGTCGGGTGGGCCTCGGCGTCCAAGCTGTCGAGACTGGAGAACGGGCGCAGCCGCCCCGACCTCGGCGACGTGCTGGACCTGCTCGACGTCTACGGCGTCAACGGGCCGGCGCGCGAGAAGCTGGTCGCGGTCACCCGCGACGCCCGCAACACCCGGGGCTGGCTGCGTTCGTACCCGGTGATGACCCAGCGGCAGCGCACCTACGCCGAGCTGGAGGCGGGTTGCACCGAGATCCGGGAGTTCGCCCCGGCGATCGTGCCTGGCCTGCTGCAGATCCGGGAGTACGCCCGGATGCGGATCATGTCGTCGCGGGCCCTGGCGGATCTGCCCGCCGGCCAGGTGCACCCGGTCGCCCCGGAGACCGAGGTGGCCACCCGGCTGGCCCGCCAATCGTTGCTGACCCGGCCCGAGGCGCCGCGGTACCAGGCGGTGCTGGACGAGTCGGCGCTGACCGGCCGCGGTGGCCCGCCACAGGTGCTGCGGGCGCAGTTGGCCCACCTGCACGAGTTGTCCGCCCTGCCCAATGTGGCGTTGCGGATCCTCCCTCGCGACGTCGCGGTGGGCGACTGGTACCTGCCGCACACCGCGTTCTCGGTCTACCGCTTCGCCGATCCACAGGACCCGGAGACCGTGGCGGTGGAAGGGCTGGCCGGCGATCTGATCTTCACCAGTGCCGAGGAGATCGTCCGGTACAACCGGCTGTTCACCTGGCTGGGCGAGGCCGCGCTGCCGGTCGAGGAGTCCCGGGACTGGCTCGCCGCCATGAGCGGCGGCCCTGACCTGCGGTAGAACGCCAACCCTTACGATCTGTCACGTTGTTGTCACTGTTCCACTTGCGAGGCCGCGTCGGTTGCGGGACGATAACGAGGTACGTGGAACGTGGAACTTCCACCACATGCAGGTGCCAGGAGCGCGGCTGGCGGGACACCGACGCGCCACTGTCACCAACCCGCTTCGTACCGGACACCATATGCCGGTGGTGGCGGATCTCCAGCCCCGGTCCGTGACCGTCGACGGCAACGACGGTCACGGCCGGGGCTGAAGTCCGTCCAGGGTCGCCCGGCGGCCTCGGCAGGCCAGCCACCGTCAGTCGGTCAGCCAGCGGGTGATCAGGAAGTACGCGATGGACGCGGCCATCGGCAGGCTGATCCGCACGCCGTCGCCGCCGTCCAGGAAGCCTTGTTCGACCAACTCGGCGAGTTCCTGGCGGGTGAACCAGCGGGCCTCGGCGATCTCCTCCGGGTCGACCTGTACCGGCTGGGCCGGGTCGGCGCGGGCGGTGAAGCCGAGCATCAGTGACCCGGGGAACGGCCACGACTGGCTGCCTTCGTACCGGATGTCGTCGACCCGGACGCCGACCTCCTCCGCGACCTCGCGGATCACCGCCGCCTCGGCCGATTCGCCCGGTTCGACGTACCCGGCCAGGCAGGAGAACCGGCGCACGGACCCGGCCATCCCCCACGCCGCGTTGTGTCCGAGCAGGCAGCGACCCCGCGGCCCGGGGACCCCGTCGTGGACCAGCACGATCATGGCCGGGTCGGTACGCGGCCACATCTGCGCCCCGGCCGGGTCGACCCGGGTCCACCCCCCGTCGGCGACCGCCGTCAGGTGCCCGGTCAACGGCGAGTACAGATGACCGGCGTGCCAGTTCGCCAGGGCCACGGCGGCGGTGAACAGACCCGCGTCCCGGTCGGTGAGCGCGTGGCCGACATCGCGCAACGTCGCCGGGCGGGTCCCGGGCAGGTCCGGTAGGTCGGCGTCGACGGCGAACACCGGCGTGCCGTCCGGCTCGACCCCGAGAAACAGCCTGGCGGCGGGTTCCACCGACGGGGCGGCAGCGCTCTCCAGCAGCACCAGCGACACCGTCGCACCGGCGGCGACCAGCACCTGTCCACCGCCGGCGACGTCGACGACCAGCACCCGGGCCCGGGACCACGCCTGCTTCAGCCAGTCGGCGTCCCGGCGGTGGTGGGCGGCCCGGTCGAGGGTGGTCCGGGCGAGCGGCGGCGCCGACATCGGCTGGACGTCGGCCCACCGGTCGGTGTGCCAGGTGCGCCGGTCGGAGTCGTCGGCTCCGGCCGGCGTACTCACTCCGGCGCCCGCTCGACCTCGGCGAGCGCGGCCAGCGGCGCTTCGATCCGCGCCGCGTCACCGAGCACCACGGTCACCGCGCGCGACGGCGCCAGGTAGCGGGCGGCGACCGCGGCGACGTCGTCGCGGGTGGCGCCGGCGAGCCGGGCGGCGTGCTGGGCCAGGTAGTCCAGGCGCAACCCGAAACCGGCGTACGTGCTGGCCAGGCTGGCCAGCCCGGCCTGGGTGGACATCCCCAGCTGCAGGGTGCCGAGGGCGTACTGCCGGGCCTGCTCCAACTCGTCGTCCTTCGGCGGCAGGCTCGCCAGGCGACCCAGCTCGTACACCGTCTCCAGGAACGCCGGGCCGGTCACCTCGGTGGCGACGTCCGCCGAGACGGTGAGTGCGGAACCGGCCACCGAATGCTCGATCGCCGAGTGCGGGCCGTACGTGTACCCCTTGTCCTCGCGGATATTTTCCACCCAGCGCGACGAGAAGTAGCCGCCGAACACCAGGTTGGCCAGCTGCAACGCCGCGTGGTCGGGATGGGTACGCGACACCGACGGCAACGCCATCCGGATCGACGACTGCACCGAACCGGGCCGGTCCACCAGCAGCACCGGACCGGGTGTCAGCTCCGGGGTGGGTGGCAGGGTCAGGTCCCGGGCGGCCGGCTGCCAGCCCCCGAGTGCGCGCTCGGCCGCGTCCAACGCCTTGTCCGGGTTCAGGTCGCCGACCAGCACCAGGGTCGCGCCGGCCGGGCCCAGCCGGTCGGCGTGCAACGTGCGCAACTGCGCCGGCCGTACGCCGCGGATCTGCTCCGGTTCCGGGGTCTGCACGGCGTACGGGTGCCGGTCGTACATCCGCTTCAGCAGTGCCGTGCGGGCCACGTGCGCGGGTTGACTCTGCGCCACCTGGATGTGGTCCACCAGCCGGCCGCGCTCGGTGGCCACCTCCTCGGCCGGGTAGGCCGCCCCGGTCAGCACCCCGGCCAGCAGTTCCAGGATCCGGTCCAGCCCACTGACCAGGCCGTTGCCCGAGATCATCAGCCGGTCGGGGTCCAGCCCCACGGACAGCCCCCCGCCGACCGTCTGCAACGCGGCGGCGATCTCGACGGTGGACAGCTCGGCGGTGCCGGAGAACAGGGTCTGGGACAGCACCGCGGCGCGGGCCAGCGGCGCCCGCCCGAACGGCACCCGCAGCCGCACCTCGACCAGCGGTACCGCCGGACGGCGGATCGTGATCACGGTAAGCCCGGTGTCGAGGGTCCGCTCGGCCTGCCGGGGCAGCTTCAGCTTCTGGTTCGGCCCGAGGGCCGGCAGCGTGCGTACCCCCGTGGTGGCCACGCCGGCGGCGCCCGGGGTCGTCGGCTCGGTGGTCGTCGGCTCGGTCGTCGTCGGGGCGCTCATCGGGCACCTCCGGCGACCACGTCGACGGCGGCCCGGCGCTGCGGTCGCAGCGTCGCGGCCGCGGCGGTGATCTGCGCCTCGGTCACCTCGCCGACCAACCGTGGCAGGTCGTTGAGCAGCCCCGGTGCGCCGCGTTGCTGTTCGAGGACGGCCATCCGCAGTGCCCGCCCCAGCACGGCGTCGGTCTCGCGTAGCAGGTGGGTGGCCATCCGGGCCTGGGTACGCGCCAGCTCCCCGGGGGTCAGCCCGTCGGTGGCCAGCCGCTCCAACTCCTCGTCGATGGTCCGCAGCACCTTGTCGACGTCGCCGTCCGGCGGGAGGTGCGCCTGCACCAGCAGCGCCGTCGGGTCGCGCACCTCGAACGGCTCCCCCATGAACCCCAGATAACCGGCCACACTGGTCACCGTACGGTCCCCGAGCACCAGGCGTTCCACCAACCGGGAGGCCTCCCCGTCGGTGAGCACCTCGGCCAGCACCACGTACGGCAGGTAGCCGGCGAAGTCGTCGACCGGGTCCGGCACCCGCCAGGCGGCGGCCACGGCGGGCAGCGGGGCCAGCTCGTCGGAGTAGGTGTCCCGGCGCTCGGCGGTCAGGTCCGGCTCGGTGAAGTCCGGGCGCCGCGGTGCCGGGCGGGCCGGCACGTCACCGAAATGCCGCTCGACCAACGCCTTCGTCTGGGCGACGTCGAGGTCGCCGGAGACCGCCAGGACGGCGTTGCCGCAGGCGTAGTAACGCTCGAAGAACTCGGCCGCGTCGGCGACCGTCGCGCTCTCCAGGTCGTCGAACGACCCGTAGCCGTCGTGCGCGTTGGGGAACGTGTCGAACATGACCGGCGGCAGCTTGAGCCACGGAAACCCGCCGTACGGCCGGTTGAGCACATTGACCCGGATCTCCTCCTTGACCACGTCGACCTGGTTGCGCAGGTTCTCCTCGGTCAGCCGGGGGCCGCGCATCCGGTCCGCCTCCAGGAACAGCACCCGTTCCAGGGCGTTGCTCGGCAGCGTCTCGAAGTAGTCGGTGTAGTCCAGGTGGGTCGAGCCGTTGAAGGTGCCGCCGGCGCCCTGCACGTGCCGGAAGTGCGCCAGCTTCTCCAAATTCTCCGAGCCCTGGAACATCAGGTGCTCGAAGAGGTGGGCGAAGCCGGTGCGGCCCTCCGGCTCGGAGCGGATGCCCACGTCGTAGACGACCGCCACCCCGACCACCGGGGCGCTGCGGTCCGGTGACAGCACCACCCGCAGGCCGTTGTCCAGGGTGAACCGCTCTGCCGGGTACTTCGTCGCCGGGATCTTTGCTCTGCGCGCCACGCTGCGACCCTAGCGCGCCGGCCCCCCGCGCACCGCCCGACGCTCGCTGCGTGGAACGGGCACATCGTCGGTCGGCCAGCCGGTCAGCCGTCCCCGACCGGTAGCTCTCACCATGCGGACGCGACTTGACGTGATACCCCCCCTCATACAGTGTTCCCATCAAGCGAGTAGGAAAACCATGGATTGGATCTCCGGCATGAGTCGTCTCCCGTACCGCCTGCGTACCCTGGCCACCGTGGCGGCCCTCGCCACCGCGACCCTCGGCGGCGCTGCGGCCTGCGGCGGCGACGACGCCGCGGCACCGGGCGCGGCCGGCGCCCCGGTGAAGCTGCGGCTGGGATACTTTCCGAACATCACCCACGCTCCCGCCATCGTCGGCGTGGAGAAGGGCATCTTCGCCGAGAAGCTCGGCGGCAACGTCACGATCGACGCCAAGACGTTCAACGCCGGCCCGGCCGCCATCGAGGCGATCCTCTCCGGGGCGCTGGACGCCACGTACATCGGCCCGAACCCCACCGTCAACGCCCACTCGAAGAGCAAGGGCCAGGCGATCCGGGTGATCTCCGGTGCCGCCTCCGGTGGGGTGGCGCTCGTCGTCAAGCCCACCATCACCACCGCGGCGGACCTCAAGGGCAAGAAGATCGCCACCCCGCAGCTGGGCAACACCCAGGACGTGGCGGTGCGGCACTGGCTCAAGGAACAGGGCCTCAAGACCACCAAGGAGGGCGGCGGCGACGTCCAGATCGTCCCCCAGGAGAACGCCCAGACCATCGAGACCTTCGGCACCGGCGTCATCGACGGCGCCTGGGTGCCCGAGCCCTTCGTGTCCCGCCTGGTCAACGCGGGCGGCAAGGTGCTGGTCGACGAGCGGGACCTGTGGCCGGACAAGAAGTTCGTCATCACCAACCTGATCGTCAGCGCCAAGTTCGCCAACGAGCACCCGGACGTGGTGCAGAAACTGGTCGAGGGCCAGGTGGCCGCGAACGACTTCGTCAACACCAGGCCCGACGAGGCGCAGCAGGCCATCTCCACCCACATCGGCAAGCTCACCGGCAAGCCGCTGGACCTCAAGCTCGTCAAGCAGGCCTGGGCCACCCTGCAGTTCACCAACGACCCGATCGCCAGCTCGCTGAAGGCCGGTCTCGACCACGCCGTCGCCGTCGAGCTGACCAAGCCGGTCGACCTGACGGGCCTCTACGACCTGACGTACCTCAACAAGGCTCTCAAGGCCAAGGGCGAATCGGAGGTCCCGTTGCCGTGACCACGTTGACCACGGCTCCGGACAGCGCGACCACCGCGGTCGCGCTGTCCGGCGTCACCAAGGTGTACGGCCGCGGCCCCGGTGCCGTGCTCGCCCTCGACCGCCTGTCGCTCGACGTCCGACCCGGTGAGTTCGTCTGCATGGTCGGCGCCTCCGGTTGCGGCAAGAGCACCCTGCTCAACATCGTCGCCGGCCTCGACGCGGTCACCCATGGATCGGTCCGGGTGGCCAACGGGATCAACCCGGGGTTCATGTTCCAGGAGCCGGCCCTGTTCCCGTGGCTGACCGTGGCCGCGAACGTGGAGGTGCCGCTCAAGCTGCGCGGCCTGCCCCGCGCCGAACGCCGGGACCGGGTGGCCGCGCTGCTGGACACCGTGCACCTGGGCGAGTTCGCCAAGCGCCGGCCACACGAGCTGTCCGGCGGCATGCGCCAGCGGGTCGCGCTGGCCCGCACCCTCGCGCTGGACACCCCGGTGCTGCTGATGGACGAGCCGTTCGGGGCGCTCGACGCGATGACCCGCGACCTGCTGCACGACGAAATCGAACGGATCTGGACCGAGCGCCAGCTGACCGTGCTGTTCGTCACCCACAACGTACGCGAGGCAGCCCGGCTGGCCGACCGCATCGTGCTGCTCTCCAGCCGACCCGGCCGGATCATCTACGAGCGCCAGGTGGACGTGCCGCGCCCCCGGCGCATCGACTCCCCCGAGGTCTCGTCGATCGCCGCAGAGGTCACCGACCGACTCCGCCAGGAGGTGGGCCGCCATGGCCAGTGACACGCTCGCCGGCCCCAACGCCGGCGTCGACGGCGACACCCTTTCCGGGCTCGACGCCCTGGAGATCGCCTCGCACGACAAGGGCCCCGGTCGAGCCCGCAAGATCTGGGACTCCCTGTGGCCGAAGGTCGCGGCACTGACCCTGGCGCTGCTGCTCTGGCAGCTCGTGGTCTGGAGCGAATGGAAGCCGATCTGGTCCCTGCCCGGGCCGGCGATCGTGTTCCCGGACCTGTGGAGCTACCTGCTCAGCGCCGACGCGTGGAGCGGACTGGCCACCACCGGACGCCGGGCGCTGGTCGGCTTCGCGGCCGCTGTCGCGTTCGGCCTCGCACTGGGCCTGGCCGTGGCCCGGGTCAAGGTGCTGCGCGCGGCGCTCGGCTCGATGATCACGTCGTTGCAGACGATGCCGTCGATCGCCTGGTTCCCGCTGGCCATCATCCTGTTCGAGCTGAGCGAGCAGGCGATCTTCTTCGTCGTCGTACTCGGGGCCGCCCCATCGGTGGCCAACGGAGTGATCTACGGGGTCGACTACGTACCCCCGATCCTGCTGCGGGCCGGCCGCAACCTCGGCGCCCGCCGGCTGAACCTCTACCGGTACGTGATCGCCCCCGCCGCCCTGCCCGCCATCGTCGCCGGCCTCAAGCAGGGCTGGGCGTTCGCCTGGCGCAGCCTGATGGCCGGTGAACTGCTCGTCGTCATCGCCACCAAGACCTCGATCGGCGCCCAGATGCAGTTCGCCCGGGAGTTCTTCGAAACCCCCCGGCTGATCTCCATCATGATCGTGATTCTGGTTGTCGGCCTGGTCATGGACTACGTCTTCAGCTCGGCCGACCGGGCGATCCGGCGCCGTTGGGGGCTGCTCGACCACAACGCCGGCTGAGGCGGGCCGTCGGTCGGCCAGCCTCAGGTGGTGCGGACCGACTTCAGCACGTCCTCGACCACCCAGTCGAACTGCCGGTGGGTGCCGGGGATCGACACGTACAGCACCGCCGCTGTGGTCCTGCCCACGTCGATGCAGGCCACCGCGGCGAGCTCGTCGGTGGCCCGCAGCCCGGGGCTGGTGAAATGCAGCCGGAAGACGGTGACCCAGGCCGGTCGCCCGCCCAGCGTGGTGCGCTCGTCGCGAATGGACTCCATCCGGGTCGGTTGCGGGTAGTACTCGGCCCGCACGTCCGCGGCCACCTGCCGGCCCACGCATTCCAGATTGAGCACCAGGGCGTCGTTGTCGGTGGCGGGCACGCCCGCCGACAGGATCGACGCGTGGTACGAACCACCGCTGTAGGTCTCGGTGACGAAGTGCTGCCCCACCTTGTACGGAACCTCGAGCGTGCCGGCCCGCCACACGGTCTGCCAGGGCTGCCACGGTTCGCCGTACGCGGTGTAGGAGATGCCGGTTTCGGCGTCCACGGTGCGCTGCCCGGACACCGGCGGTGGTGGCGCGGCCGGCGGCTGCTGCTCCGGCGCGGCGCTGGGCGGCGGGCAGAGCTTGGCCAGCGGCGGCCGGCTGTCCGGCGGCCCGGACGCCCGGGGCTCGAACGGTCCGCTGCCGGTCAGCACCAACGCCAGCATCGTGACGACACCGACGACCAGGACGGTCACCGCCGCCCCGCCGAAGAGCATCAACTGTCGTCGCTGGCGGGTGGCGGGATCGACCGGCGGCGGTTCATCGGTTTCCACCGGCGGCGGAGCGGGCACGCCCCGTAAACCGGTGACGGTGCCAGCCGACCACCCGCCGCCCTGCTGCGCCCAGGGCGGTGACGGCGAAGACCGGTCCGGCATACCTCCAGTGAACACCACCGGGCACCTCCTCGGGGTGACCCGACCGCCCTACGGTGACCCGACCGCCGCTCCGGCCGCCGCGCCACCGCTCAGGGCCGGAGGGGGTTGGATGTGCACGACCGTCAACCCCGGGTCGACGCCGTCGGGCTGCCACGGCGTGAGGGCGAAGATGGAGGCCAGTGCGACACCCGCGGCCGCCAGGGCAAGCACCACCGCGAATTCCCGGCGTGCCGCTTTCCCGGCGGCGCCGCTCACGGGAACCGCGGTGCCGCTCACGAGAATCACCCCCCACACCCTGCCCACTGCCGCTCCCACGCTCGGGTTTCTCCGCCGGGGGTGGGTCCGGCGACCCGCTCACCGCACAGCATTCCCGCTGACCGCCTCCCGCACAGTCACCCATCGGACGCAACCCCGGCGAATCGCCCCGGCCGGGGGTTCGGCTCGGGCCGAACTCGCCTCGCGGGGACCGGACAGCTACCGTCACGGCATGGAGATCGTGTACCCCCCGGTGATCGGCGCGGCAAAGTTGATGTTCCGGGCCCTCGGCTTGAAAATCGAGGTCGACGGCGCCCACCACGTGCCGAGAACCGGTGGAGCTGTGCTGGCCAGTAACCACATCAGCTATCTCGACTTCATCTTCTGCGGACTCGGCGCCCAGCCGTCCCAGCGCCTGGTGCGTTTCATGGCGAAGAAGGAGATCTTCGCCCATCCGGTGGCCGGGCCGCTGATGCGGGGCATGCACCACATCTGCGTGGACCGCGACGCCGGTACGGCCGCCTACCGGGAGGCCATCGCGGCCCTGAAGAACGGTGAGGTCATCGGGGTCTTCCCCGAGGCGACGGTCAGCGTGTCGTTCACCATCAAGGAGTTGAAGTCCGGCGCCGCCCGGATGGCCCGCTTCGCCAAAGTGCCGCTGATACCCATGGTGGTCTGGGGGCCGCAGCGGCTGTGGACGAAGGCCCGGCCGAAAAACCTGACCCAGCGCAACATCCCCATCCGGATCAAAATCGGGGAGCCGATCGAGATGGGCCCGCGGGCCGACCCGGAGGAGGTGACCGGGCGCCTGCACAGCCGGCTGGAGGAGATGCTCAGCAGCGTGCAGCAGGCGTACCCGGACCGGCCGCGGGGGCCCGAGGACAGTTGGTGGCTGCCGGCCCACCTGGGTGGCACGGCACCGGCGCCCCGGCAGCCCAGCGCGGGTCCACCGGCCGGCCCGGCGGCGGCCGGCGAGGCCACCACCCCCGGCGCCGACCTGACCTGACCTGACGACAGCCGGCGCCGACCCCGGACTGTGGGGCCGACGCCGGCTGTCGCGCTCGGGTAACTATCAGATCGGGCGGATGTTGGCGGCCTGCGGGCCCTTCTGGCCCTGCGTGACCTCGAACTCCACCTTCTGGTTTTCGTCAAGGCTGCGGTAACCCGACGACGCGATGGCGGAGAAGTGCGCGAACACGTCCGCGCCGCCGTCGTCGGGGGTGATGAAGCCGAAACCCTTGTCTGCGTTGAACCACTTGACGGTGCCGGTAACCATGCTCGTCTCCTCGACGGTCGATCGCTCCGGGCTGTCCGCCCGGGGCGAAAGGTGTGGACCCGCGACTTACGGGTCCGGTGTCGCCGTACTGATCGCCCGTTCCGGAGAGCTCCGGCTTACGACAAAGAGCGCCTGGGCAGATTCGCCACAGGCGCTCGCAAGTACTTGGGAACCAAAACTGCAACCGCAAAAGGGTAGCACGGTCGGTTGGCCGGGCAGGATAGAAGCGTGATTTCCCTCGACCTCGCCCGGCGGCTGCGTGACGCCGGTCTGGTGTGGAAGCCGGCGCCCGGTGACCGCTTCGCCATCCCCGACCGCGACCTCGACGACGACGTGTTCGTCCTGAGCGACATGACGATCGCGGTGTACGACCTCCCGGACGGCTCGGTGATCGGCTTCAACGGCACCACCGAGTGGGCGCTCGACGACGTGGACCAGGACGAGGCGGTGTGGTTGCCCCGGGAGGACCAGCTACGCGAGTTGCTGGGAAACACCTTCCGTAGCCTTTCCCGCGCCGGCGCTCGGTACCAGGTGGAGGTGGACCTGTTGGGCGACCGGTCCGTGGTCGAGTGCGACCAACCCGCGCAGGCGTACGCCGAGGCCTTGTTGGGCCTGCTGCGCGCCGCCGGGGCGGCCGAACCGCGCGCACGCGGGGCAGCCGAACCGCGCGCCGGCGGCGGCAATTACACTCCGTGACAGCTCCCCCGGCGGGGATACCCCACCCCCACGCGCCTTTGCTCTGCTTCCCTATAGGAATCACCACGATGAGCTGCGAAAACAATCCGCTATCAGGCTGAGGCCGCCGGGACGTTGTCACGTCCCGTAGTGGCCGGCCGCGCGGTGTTTCCTATAGGGAAGCAGAGCAAAGGCTGGTGAAAGGGTATCTGGGAGCCGCTGGGCTCGCGCTGAACCTGGGGGCGGCGGTGGGCGGCCTGCGCTGCGCCCGGCCGGCCGGGGCAACGGGCCCGACCGGGGTCAGGCAGCAACGGGCCCCGGC
>DASVVF010000365.1:0-1714 GCA_036386695.1 Catenuloplanes sp.
GGCGCCCCCGCCACCGATCCGCCCGGGACCGCCCCCTACGCCGGCGCGCTGACCGCCACGCTGCGCCGGATGCTGCGGCCATCGACGGAAAACCCGAAGCGGGCCTCGTACGCCGGCGCGGTCGCGTTGGTCATGGTGGACGGGAAGATCACCGCGCACACCGCGGTGGGACAGGCGCTGCGCTACGGCGCCGGGCCGGTGGAACTGCCCGCCGCCAAGCAGGTGCCGATGCGACCGGACTCCATTTTCGACCTGGCGTCGGTAACCAAGATCTACACGGCGATCCTGGTGCTGCAGCAGGTCGACCGCGGCCGCGTCGAGCTGGCCGCACCGGTCGCCGAGTACCTGCCCGGCTTCACCGGCGCCGGCAAAGCCGAGGTGACGGTGTCGATGCTCCTCACCCACACCAGCGGCCTACCCGTCGGCGCGAAGGTCACCGGGCTGCCGACCATGGCCGCGCGGCGGGCCGCCGTCCTCGCCACGCCGCTGGTCAAGGGCGCCGTACCGGGTCGCACCTTCCGCTACTCCAGCGTGGGACTGATGGTCGCCGCCCAGCTGGTCGAGCAGGTCACCGGACAGTCCCTGGCCCAGGCACTGAAGAGCGGCCTGACCGGCCCGCTCGGCCTTCGCGACACCGGCTTCAACCCCACCGGCTGGGCCGATCCCGCCCGGCTGGTGGCCACCGACGCGCGCACCTCGCGGGGACTGCTGCGCGGCACCGTCCACGACGACGTCACCAACATCATGGGCGGCGTCGGCGGCAGCGCCGGCATCTTCAGCACCGCGGCGGACCTCGCCGTGATCGGACAGCTGCTGCTCAACGGCGGCGAGTACGCCGGCAGGCGCGTCCTGGCCGAGGCCACCGTGCGCCGGATGCTCGCCAACGCCAACACCGGCCTACCGGCCGTGGACCCCGAACGACCGCACCGGACCTCCGCGCACGGGCTGGGCGTGGTGCTCAACCAGCCGTGGTTCATGGGTGGGCTGTCGTCAGCGGGCACCTTCGGCCACACCGGCTTCAGCGGCACCTCGATCGTAGTGCACCCGGCGAGGCGCACGGTGCTGGTGCTCCTCACCAACCGGGCGCACCCGAATTGGAGTTGGGCCGACCCCGACCCGGTCCGGGTCACCGTGGCCAACACCGTCGCCTGACCCCGCTCCGAACCGGCGCGAAGGTCCATCGACCCACCCGCGCCGGGCACTCCCGTGGACCGACGTTGACAGTGCAACACTGACAGTGTCATTGTCAGTGGGTGTGGACAATCGACGAGTTGGTGGACCGGGTACGCCTCGCCCTGGCGGCCCGGTACCCCGGCGCCCCCAACGGACGGGTCCGTGACCTGCCCGACCAGCGGGCCATCCGGTGGTACGCGACCCGGGGCCTGGTCGACCGTCCCGTCATGCAGGGCCGGACGGCGCTGTACGACCGACGCCACCTCCTGCAACTCGTCGCGATCAAACGCCGGCAGGCCGAGGGCCGCACGCTCGCCCAGATCCAGGTGGAGCTCACCGGGGCGACCGACGCGACGCTCGACGCCATCGCCCGAGTGCCCGACCAGCTCAGCGCCGACGGCGACCGGCCGCCCCCCGAACCGACCCGTCCCCGCTTCTGGGCCGAGCCCCCGCCACCGGCCCCGCTGCCGCCCACAGCCCCAGCGGAGCCGGCGCCCCCCGCCGCACCCCGGCCGGCTCCGCCGCCGGGCGCCACGCCCCT
>DASVVF010000366.1:0-4146 GCA_036386695.1 Catenuloplanes sp.
ACGGTTCGCCCCGGCGATGGCCCGCCGCGGCTGGGGCCGCATCATCAACGTCACCTCGCAGCAGGCGGTCCGGGCGTACGGGAACAGCGGCGCCTACGGGGTGTCCAAGGCGGGCCTTGGCGCGCTCACCCGCTCGCAGGCGGAGGCCTGGTCGCGCTTCGGGGTGTGCTGCAACGCCATCGCGCCCGGAGTGGTCCACACGCCGTTGACCGAGGAGGTTTTCGCCGACCCGGCCAAGGCCGCGGCGGCGGCGGCGCGCACGATGATCGGCCGCAACGGCGAGCCCGCCGACTTCGCCGGCGCGGCGGTTTTCCTGGCCAGCGCCGCGAGTGCCGCCGTGACCGGGCAAATGATCTTCGTCGACGGCGGGTTCTCAGCCGGGTGAAACGGGCTTCCCTCCGGTATAATCCCGCCTCGGCAACCAACGGACGATCGACCAACCACCTCCGGGTCACGGAAGGCAGAGTGCCGGGTGAAGAAGGCATTACTCGGTCGGCGGCTCATCGTGGTGGTGGGTCTGCTGGTCGCCGCCGCCGTCCCCGCCGTCGCGCTGCCCGCCGCGGGTGCCGCGGCGGCCCAGCCCAGCCCGTCCGCCGGTGACGAGGGCGGCAGCAAGAGCCTGCGCGACGCCCTGGAGTCGGCGGCGAAGGGCCACCTCGAAGCCAAGGCGAAGCTGGACAACTCACTCAAGGCCCAACAGCGGTACAGCGCGGAACTGCGCCGGCTGGAGGGCCAGGTGCAGGAGTTGTCGGCCGAGGTGGCGGTCATCGCCGCGACGTCGTACCGGATGGGCCGGCTCAACGGCATGGCCGTGCTGCTGAACAGCACCGACCCCGACGCGTTCCTCGAACGGCTGATCGGCCTGGACGTGCTGGCCCAACGCGACGACCGGCAGCTGGGCGCCTACCTGCAGGCCCGGCGGGACGCCGACCGGGCGAAGCTCGCGGTCGACCGGGAGGTCAGGGAACAGAAGGCCCAACTGGACCAGATGGCGAAGCGCAAACAGGAGGCCGAACGGGCCCTGGCCGCGGTCGGCGGGCGCAGCAGCGGAGGCTTCGTCAACGCCAACTCGCCGATCGCCAAACCCGCCCAGCGGGGGGCCAACGGCTCGTGGCCGCGCGAGTCCTGCACGGTCGACGACCCCACCACGTCCGGCTGCATCACCCCGCGCACACTGCACGCCATGCGGGAGGCCAAGGCGGCCGGCTTCAACCGGCACGTCTCCTGCCACCGCTCCGGCGGCGGTGGCGAACACCCCAGGGGTCGCGCCTGCGACTTCGCCGCCGCGTCGGGCGGCTTCGAGAACGTCAACGCCACCGGCGGCGACAAGGCGTACGGCGACCGGCTCGCCGCGTACCTGGTGCGCAACGCCGGGCGGCTCGGGGTCCTCTACGTCATCTGGTACCGGCAGATCTGGATGGACGGAACGGGCTGGCGTTCGTACAGCGGTGGCGGTGGCCCGTCCGCCACGCACACGAACCACGTGCACCTGTCGATCCTCTAACCGGCGTAGCCGTCGCCGGCCGACTACTGCGTAGCATGCAAGCGATGAACGAGACCCCACCCGTCGACGGCCCACCGCACGCACTGCCGGCCGGTCTGGCCGCCACGTTGGTGTTCGTCGCCAGCGGGGCCATCCTGGTGCTCGAGGTCGTCGCGCTGCGGTTGGTCGGGCCGTACGTCGGAGTGACCCTCCAGGTCAGCAGCTCGGTGATCGGCATCGCCCTGGCGGCGATCGCGTACGGCGCGTGGATGGGCGGCTTCCTGGCCGACCGCCGCGACCCGCGTACCCTGCTGGCGCCCGCCCTGGTCCTCGCGGGCATCGCCACCGCCGTCACGCTGCCGGTGGTGCGCTACTCCGGGGAGGCGCTGCGGGGCAATGCGGCCGGAGCGGTGCTGCTGCTGACCGCGCTTGCCGTTTTCGTACCCGCCGCGCTGTTGGCGGCGGTCACCCCACTGGTGGTGAAACTGCAGCTGTCCGACCTGCGTCGGACCGGCCAGGTGGTCGGGAAACTCTCCAGCATCGGCACGTTGGGCGGCATCACCGCGACGTTGGGCACCGGCTTCGTCCTGGTCGCCGCGCTGCCGAGCAGCGCCATCATCCTGACCCTGGCGGTCGTGCTGGGCCTCGCCGGCCTGGCCCTGGGCCTGTACCTGCGTCGCCGCGACCACACCGGCACACCGGCACCGGTGCGCACCAAGGCCGTGGTCGCCGTGCTGGCGCTGGCCGGCGCCGGGCTGGGCGCGACCGCGCCGACGCCGTGCGACGTCGAGACCGCCTACCACTGCGCCCGCGTCGAGGCCGACCCGGACCGGGCCAGCGGGCGCCTACTCCTGCTCAACTCGGCCCACCATTCGTACGTCGACCTGGCCGAGCCCCGCTACCTGGAGTTCGCCTACACCCAATGGCTGGGTGCGATCGCGGACGTGGTGGCACCGGCCGGCACCCCGGTGGACACCCTGCACCTCGGCGGGGGCGGGTTCACCATGCCCGGCTACCTCACCGCGACCCGGGCGGGCAGCCGGCAGCGGGTGCTGGAACTCGACGGCCAACTGGTCGAACTGGACCGCGAACGCCTGGGCCTGCGGACCGGGACGGACCTGGCGGTGGAGGTCGGTGACGCCCGGGTGAATCTGGCCCGCCAGGCGACCGACGGCTACGACCTGGTGATCGGCGATGCCTTCGGGCACTTGGTGGTGCCGTGGCACCTGGCCACCCGGGAGATGGCCGCCGACATCGACCGGGTGCTGCGGCCCGGCGGCGTCTACGCTCAAAATGTGATCGACCAGCCGCCATCGCGGTTCATCCGCGCCGAGGTCGCCACCGTGGCCGCCACCTTCGCCGAGGTGGCGGTGCTGGCGCCGCCGGAGGCGCTGGCCGGCCAGCGGGGCGCGAACTTCGTCATCGTCGCCTCCGACCGACCGCTGCCGCTGGCGGCGCTGCGGGCCCGGCTGGACGACCTGGCCGAGGAACCGGTCACCCTGCTGACCGGTCCGGAACTGGACACGTTCGTCGGCGGCGCCCGGGTGCTCACCGACGACTTCGCCCCGGTCGACCAGTTGCTGGCGGGCTGACGTGACCGATTTGTTGGCGGGGCTGACGTGACCGATGAGGTGAACCCTGGTGCCGGCGCCGCTGAGCGGGTAAAAGAACAGGTCATGAGCTTGCCGAAGGCACATCCAGCGGACCGGGTCGGCAACCGGTACCGGTTGGTCGAGCAACTCGGCGTGGGCGGCATGTCGGTCGTCTGGCGCGGCTACGACGAAGTGCTGAACCGGCAGGTGGCCGTCAAGGTGCTCGCTCCCAGGCTGGCCAGCGACGCGGGCTTCCGGCACCGGATCCGGATGGAGGCGATGGCCGCCGCCCGGCTGATCCATCCGCACATCACCAACGTCTACGACTACGGCGAGTCGACCTCGCCCCACGGGGAGACCGTCCCGTACGTCGTGATGGAGCTGGTCGACGGCGAGTCGATGAGTGCCCGGGTCGCCCGCGAAGGCGCGCTGCCGTGGCGCGACGCCGTGCTGGCCTGCGCCGAGGTGGCAGCCGCGCTGGCCACCGCGCACGCCCGCGGTGTCGTCCACCGCGATGTCACCCCCGGCAACGTGATGCTCACCTCGGGCGGCGCCAAGGTGGTCGACTTCGGTATTTCCGCGCTGGCCGGGGAAAGCGACCTGGACGAGGACGGCAGCCTGCTCGGTACGCCGGCCTACCTGGCGCCGGAGCGCCTCGACGGCGGGCAGGTCTCGCCGGCCAGCGACGTGTACGCGCTGGGCGTCGTGCTCTACCGGGTCCTGACCGGACGGCTGCCGTGGCAGGCCAGCAGCACGACCGAACTGCTCCAGGCCCACCTGTACGTCGAGCCGGCCCCGCTGCCGCCGGTCGACGGGTTGCCCGCCGAGGTGGTGGACCTCATCAGCCGGTGCATGCGCAAGAAGCCCGCCGACCGCCCCGGCAGCGGGGACGCCGCCCGGGTGCTGGCCGCCGCGGTCGGCGTACCGGCGGCCATTCCGGTGTCGCCGGCTCCCGCCGGCGCCGGGTCCGCGTCCGGGGTCGACCCGAGCGCGCACACCACCATCCTTCCGTGGTCACCCCCGCCCAGCGGCACCGCCTCCGGCGGGTCCTCCGCCACCGGCGGGTCCTCC
>DASVVF010000367.1:0-10749 GCA_036386695.1 Catenuloplanes sp.
GCCGCCCGGGTCTGGGAGCGTACCCCGAAGTCGTCCAGGTCGGCGCGGGTCAGCCCGCGACGCTCGGCGATCCGCTCAGCGGCGACGAACTGGTTGGGCAGGTCGATGTCCCACGATGCCGGCCGGGGCATCCCGGCGTTCACCCCGATGTTCGCCCGCAGCGGCACCCGGCTCATCGCCTCCACGCCGCACGCGACGCCGACCTCGATGGCGTCGGCGGCGATCAGGCCGGCGACCAGGTGGGTGGCCTGCTGCGCGGAACCGCACTGGGCGTCGACGGTCAGGCAGCCGGTCTGGTACGGCAGGCCGGCGTGCAGCCAGGCGGTACGGGTGATGTTGTTGGACTGCTCCCCGCCCTGGGTGACGCAGCCACCGAGGACCTGCTCCACCTCGGTGGCGTCGACGCCGGCCCGCTCCAGCAGGGCGCGCTGTGCCGCGCCGAGCAGTTCCGCGGCGTGCAGCCCGGCCAGCCAGCCGGCGCGTCGGCCGATCGGCGTGCGTACGGCCGCCACGATCACTGGTGTGCCCACCGGGATCCTCCTCCAGCACTCGGGGTCCAAGACTAGCCAGGACTCCCGTCGAAGACTAGAACGTGTTCTCGTATCGAACCATGGTAAGCCGTTCAGTACCACGAAGAGGTGTGCTTGAATGGCTAGAACGCGTTATGGCAGGAGGAGCCGTGGCTGAGCCCCGCATCCCCGAAGGGTTCGACTTCACCGACCCCGACGTCCTGGTCCACCGGTTGCCCCGCGCGGAGTTCGCCGAGCTGCGGCGCAGCGCCCCGGTGTGGTGGAACGCGCAACCGCACGGCTCGGCCGGCTTCGACGACGACGGCTACTGGGTGGTGACCCGGCACGCCGACGTGATGGCGGTGTCGCGCGACAGCGAGACGTACTCCTCCTGGGAGAACACCGCGATCGTGCGGTTCCAGGCCGGCACCACCCGCGACCAGATCGAGATGCAACGCATCGTCATGCTCAACATCGACCCGCCGCAGCACACCAAGGTGCGGGCGATCGTCTCGCGCGGGTTCACCCCCCGCGCGATCAACGCCCTGCGCGGGGCGCTGTCGGCGCGCGCCGAGCGCATCGTGCGGGAGGCGATCGAGAACGGCAGCGGCAACTTCGTCACCGACGTCGCCTGCGAGTTGCCGCTGCAGGCGATAGCCGAGCTGCTCGGCGTTCCCCAGGAGGACCGCCGCAAGATCTTCGACTGGTCGAACCAGATGATCGGCTACGACGACCCGGAGTACGACGTCGACCCGATGATGGCCGCCTCGGAGCTGCTCGCCTATGCGATGAAGATGGCCGAGGAACGTCAGCAGAGCCCCACCGACGACATCGTCACCAAGCTGGTGAACGCCCAGATCGACGGCGACGAGCTGTCCTCCGACGAGTTCGGCTTCTTCGTCCTGCTGCTCGCGGTCGCCGGCAACGAGACCACCCGCAACGCGATCTCGCACGGCATGCTGGCCTTCCTGCAGCACCCCGAGCAGTGGGAGCAGTTCAAGGCGCAGCGGCCCAAGAGCGCGGTCGAGGAGATCATCCGCTGGGCCACCCCGGTGAACGTCTTCCAACGCACCGCCGTCGTCGACACCACCCTCGGCGGGCAGCCGATCCGCAAGGGCCAGCGGGTGGCCATCTTCTACGGGTCGGCGAACTTCGACGAAGAGGTCTTCGACAACGCCGAGCGCTTCGACGTCACCCGCACCCCGAACCCGCACCTGGGGTTCGGAGGCAGCGGTGCGCACTTCTGCCTCGGCGCCAACCTGGCTCGGCTGGAGATCGAGCTGATCTTCAACGCGATCGCCGACCACATGCCGCACATCCAGCTGGACGGTGACGTCCAGCGGCTGCGCTCCGGCTGGCTCAACGGCATCAAGGAACTCCCGGTCCGGTACCGGTAGCCCGTCCGCACTGGTGTCGGGTCGGGTCGCTCCCCTAGGAAAGCGGCGCGGTGCGGTCCATAGTGAGGAAATGAGGAAACCCCTGCGCTGTCTGCTGGCGATGCACAGCTGGCGGAAGGACTTCAACGAACAGGGTCAGATGTACCGGATCTGTCGCCGGTGCGGCAAGGAGGACGACCCCCGGTCACGGATCACCGCTGTCGGCGGCTGACCCGCGGCATCCCCTTCCAGCCCCCGTCCCTGGCTACTCGCCCAGGTGGGCCGCGATGAACCGGTCCAGGCAGCGTTCCGCGTTCGCGGTGATGGTCAGGGCCGGGTTGGCCAGGCAGGTGGAACCGGGCAGCACCGACCCGTCCACGCAGTACAGATTCGGATAGTCCATCGACCTGCCGCCGAAGTCCGTGGCCCGGCCCATCACCATGCCGCCCAGCGGATGCCAGGTGTTGGCCGCGCCGAAGCTGGTGGTCCGGTCGTAGTCCGGCAACCCGGAGAACAGGTGGCCGTGGCGGCCCTCGGTCTGCCACCACAGCCGGCTGGCCAGGTCCCGACCGGCCTTCTCCGACGTCGTCTCCATCACCCCGTACGGCCAGTGCACCTTGCCCGCTCCGCTGGCGGCGTCGTAGCGGATCTCACCGCGCTCCGGGGCCAGGCTGGTGATCAGGTGCGCGGTGGTCGGCGGCAGCCACGTCGGCACCGGCGCCGACTCCCAGGCCATCGACGCCGGCGCGAACGGGTTGGCGCTGTCGATGAACTTCACGTTGCCCGGGCCGCCCTGGGCGTGGCCGACCGGCTTGCGGACGTTGAGCCGGGCGACCAGGAAGTCGCCGTTGTTGCCCCAGCCCTTGCCGAC
Source organism: Catenuloplanes sp. (assembly GCA_036386695.1). Taxonomy (GTDB): domain Bacteria; phylum Actinomycetota; class Actinomycetes; order Mycobacteriales; family Micromonosporaceae; genus DASVVF01. Next base: position 2,757 of record DASVVF010000367.1, read on the forward strand.
GTGCGGGTTCGCCAGCCGGGGCAGCCAGCCCCTGGCCCGGGACGTCACCAGCAGGGAGGTGGTGTAGACCGACCCGGCGGCCATGAACAGGTAGTCGCAGCCGAACGAGTGGGTGCGCAGGACGGTGCCGTACTGGTCGATCTGCTTGCAGCGGACCTCGAACCGGTCCTGTCCCGGCACCTCGTGGATCTCGGTCACCTCGTGCAGCGGCAGCACCGTGACGTTTCCGGTGGCCATGGCCCACGCCAGGTAGTTGCGGTCCACGCTGTTCTTGGCACCGGAGTTGCTGCCGTACGGGCCCTCGCCGATCGTGTGGCAGGCGGGCGCCCGGCCGGTCACCTCGTCGCGGATCACGTCCCAGTCGACGGCGAACGGGATCGGCAGCGCCGTCTGCCGGAACTCGGCGAGGTACTCGCGCCAGGCCCGCGCGGCCCGGAACTGCGGCCCCGCCTCGATGTCGGCGGGGATCGTCGACGCACCCAGGTTGCGCCGGGCCCGGGGCCAGTAGACGGTGTCCATCTCGTCGTAGCCGACCTCGGTCGGGTAGACCTGGTCCCACTCCGAGCGTCGGGGCTGCGGCAGGAACATCCCGATCGCCAGCGAGCCGCCGCCGACCCCCACGCCACTGAGGACCTTGATCCCGTCACCGGCGTGGGTGGCGATCAGCCCGGCCCGCCGTTCGATCTTCGTGGCGATGTTGAGCCCGAGCGGCGGCCGGTCGCTGAACCACGCGCACCGCCAATCCGGCTTGTTGATGGTGCAGAAGGTGGTGCCGGAGCCGTCCACGTCCCACCGCTGGCCACGTTCCAGGACCGTGGTGGTCACCCCGGCCTGGCCGAGCCGGTACGCCGCCACGGCGCCGCCGAACCCGCTACCGATGACCACCGCGGTCTTGCCCGCCAGCTTCGGCACCGGCGCGCCCGCGGCGGCGGGTCCGGTGCCGCCGAGGACCCCGCCGGCCGCGGTGGCGCCGGCCCCCAGCGCGGTGAGCCGCAGCAAATTCCGTCGGCTCAGACTGTTGTCGGTCATCGGGACTCCCTTTCGGCTGGCGGGGTGGCGCCAACCACCCACATGGCGAAGAACTGCGAACCACCGCCGTACGCGTGCCCGACGGCGGTGCGCGCCCCGGGCACCTGGTGCGCTCCGGCCCGGCCCATCACCTGCATGGCGGCCTCGGCGAAGCGCAGCAGGCCGGACGCGCCGATCGGGTTGGAGCACAGCACCCCGCCGGACGGGTTGACCGGCAGCCGGCCGTCCGGCCCGGTCTCGCCGGCCTCGGTCAGCTTCCACCCCTGCCCGGGTTCGGCGAAGCCGAGGTTCTCCAGCCACATCGGCTCGAACCAGGAGAACGGCACGTAGATCTCCGCGGCGTCGACCTGCTCCAGCGGATCGGTGATCCCCGCCGCCCGCCACAGCGCGGCCGCGGCCTCGGCACCGGCCCGAGGGTTGACGTGGTCCTTGCCGGCGAAGCTGGTCGGCTCGGTGCGGATCGCGGTGGCGTGGATCCACGCCACCGGACGGTCGCTGGCCTCCGCCGCCGCCTGATCGCCGATCACCAGCGCGCAGGCGCCGTCCGACGACGGGCAGGTCTCGTCGTAGCGGACCGGGTCCCACAGCATCATCGACGCGTTGACCGACTCGGTGGTGATGTCCGGCTGGCGCAGGTGCGCGTAGGGGTTGCGGCTGCCGTTGCGCCGGTCCTTGACCGCCACCAGCGCCCCGATGTGCGGCGGGGCGCCACTGCGGCGGATGTAGGAACGGATGTGCGGGGCGAAGTAGCCGCCGGCGCCGGCGCCGACCGGCATGGTGAACGGCGGATTGATCGACAGCGCCCACATCGCGTTCGACTCGGACTGTTTCTCGAACGCGACCGCGAGCACCCGGCGGTGCACCCCGGCGCGGACCAGGCTGCTGGCGACGACCGCTGTGGCACCACCGACGGAGCCGGCGGTGTGCACCCGCAGCAGTGGCTTCCCGGTGGCCCCCAGCGCGTCGGCGAGGAACAGTTCGGGCATCATCACGCCCTCGAACAGGTCCGGTGCCTTGCCGAGGACGACCGCGTCGATCTGTTCCCAGCCGGTGGCCGCGTCGGCCAGCGCCCGGTCGATAGCCTCCCGGCACAGCCCGGCCATCGACACGTCGGTGCGCCGGCTGCGGTGCGCCGTCTGGCCGGTGCCCAGGACGGCGGCCCGCCGGGCCCGGCTCATGCGGTGCCGCCCGCTGGGGTCGGGTCGGTGTTCGGCTCCTCCGACGTCCTCATGTGGCCTCCATCACGCAGACCAGGTTCTGTTGCAACGCCGGACCGCTGGTGGCGTGGCCGGCGGTCCGGTCGGCCGAGCCGGCGATGATCTGCTGCGCGGCGGCCCCGATCCGGGCCAGACCGGCCGCGAACATCGGGTTGCCGGCCAGCACCCCGCCGGACGGATTGACCCGCACCGCGTCGCCGAGGCCCAGCGCGCGGGTCAGGATGAGTTCCTGGTGGGTGAACGGCGCGTGCAGCTCGGCGACGTCGAGGTGGGCGCCGTCGAGACCGGCGTCGGCCGCGGCCCCGGCCGCAGAGGCCGATGTGGTCAGGTCGCGCAGCCCGAGCCCGGGGGAGTCGACGCGGTGCGCGAACCCGGTGATCCACGCCGGTCGCCCGCACAGCTGCCGGGCCCGGTCGCCGGCGGCCAGCACCACCACCGCCGCGCCGTCGCTGATCGGCGCGCAGTCGTGCGCCCGCAGCGGATCCGCCAGGTACGGCGCGTCGAGCAGGTCGGCCACCGACACCGTACCGGCGAGCTGCGCCGCCGGATTCGTCATCGCCGCCGCCCGGCTGCGGGCGGCGGTCTCGGCCATCTCCCGCTCGCTGAACAGCCCGGCCTCGATGCCCAGCCGGGCCTGCAACGCGGCGATGCTCACCGAGTCCGGCCACAACGGCGCGAGGAGGTACGGGTCGAGCTGCAGGGCCAGGATCCGGCGCAGGTCACCGGCCGAGGACTTGCCGAAGCCGTAGACCAGCGCGGTCTGTGCCTCCCCGGTCAGCAGCTTCACGTACGCCTCGTACAGCGCCCACGCGGCGTCCATCTCGACGTGCGACTCCTGCACCGGCGGGAACGCGCCGATGGCGTCGACCGCCGAGACGAACGAGAAGGCCCGCCCGGCGAGGTAGTCCGAGGAGCCGGAGCACCAGAAGTCGATGTCGCGCCGGGACAGCCCGGTGCCGGCGAGCACCTCCTGGAAGATCGGCACCAGCATCTCGACCCCGTTGGTGGTGCCGCCACCGCGCCGTACGCAGGGCGCCTGGGCGAAGCCGATGACGGCTACGTCGGTCATCGCGCTACCCCCTCACAGGTGGTGGGCGTACGAGTCGAACGGCGCGTCCGGCTCGCCGGTCGGCCGGAAGTGGTCGATGTTCTCCGGCGTGGTGCCCCACGTCTCCCGGGGCCGCCACACCGCCGTGACCCGCATGCCCATCCGCACCTCGTCCGCCGGGCAGCCGAGGATGAGGTGCTGCAGGGCGATGTCGGCGCCGTCCAGCAGCACGTACGCCGCGACGTAGGGCGGCGTGACCCGCTGGCCGGCGAACGGCACGTTGACGACGCAGAAGGTGGTCACGGTGCCGGTGTGCGCGACCTCGACCTCCTCGGTGGTGGGTACACCGTCGGTCGGGCACGCGCCGCGCGGCGGCAGGTAGACCTTGTGGCAGCTCGGGCAGCGCTGCCCGAGCAGCCGCCCGGTGGCCAGCCCGCGCAGGTATCGACTCTCCTCGGGCGACACCGTGTGCTGGTAGCGCAACCGGATCGGGGTGGTCACCATGGTGACCGGCTCCCGCAGACCGGTGGTCGGCTCCGCGCCCGCGATGGAATGCGCACCGCCCGTCGGTCCGGCAGCGGTCGGCGGTCGGGCAGTGGTCGGCGGTCCGGCAGCGGTCGGCGGTCGGGTTCCGGTCGGTGGTCGGGTTCCGGTCGGTGGTCGGGTTCCGGCGTCCGGTTCCGTGTCGGCGTCCGGTTCGGTCGCGTCGATCGGTTCGGTCGCGTCGATCGGTTCGAAGCAGGCGATGTCGTTGATGTGCCCGACCGGGTCGGGGGCCCAGCGGACCCGGACCCGCATGCCGGTACGCATCCGCCGCGCCGAGCCGGCGTCCACGGCGTGCAGCATCGGGGTGTCGGCGCCGTCCAGCCGGATCAGCGCCCAGCCGAACGGGCGGGCCAGCGGCTGGCCCTCCAGCGGGCGGGACAACCAGGTCCAGGTGAGGACCGTGCCGGTGGTGGAGACCTCGACCAGTTCGGTCAGCGCGGCGTAGGTGACCGGGTCGTACTCGACCGGCGGTGCGTGCACCCGGCCGTCCGAGCCACGCGAACCGAAGATGCGCCGCTCGGCCAGGCCCGCCATGAACCGCCCCAGCACCGGGCCGACGGAGCGGGTGTAGTCGAACCCGATCTCCATCGGGGCACTCAGGACGGTTTCCACACCTGGGAGTGAAACACGTTCTATACCCTGGGGCAATCCTCGACCTGGGCGGCGGTACTGCTCTTGCCAGGCTCCTGGAACGGGTTATAGATTCCGAGCGTGACCGGCATCGGCTTGTGGAGGATCGCCGACCAGGCGCCCGGGTTGACCGCCGTCGTCGAGCCGGACGGCCGGATCGTCACCTACGGCGAGCTGGCGGCCGAGGCGGATCGGATCGGCCGGGGGTTGCGGGCGGCCGGCCTGCGCCCCGGGGACAGCGTCGCGATGCTGCTGCCCAACAGCGCCGCCCTGGTGGCCGTCTACTTCGCCGCCCTGCAGACCGGGCTCTACGTCGTACCGGTGAACTGGCACCTGGTCGGCGCGGAGGTGGCGCACATCCTCGCGGACAGCGGCGCCGCCGTGCTGGTCGCCCATCAGCGTTTCGCCGACGCGGCCGTGCTGGCCGCCGATACGGCAGGTCTCGGGCCCGAGGGCCGCTTCGCGGTCGGCGACGTGCCGGGGTTCCGGCCGTTGGCCGAGCTGGGGGCCGGCGGGTCGGGTCGGCCGCGGGACCGGACGCAGGGCGCGTTGATGGTCTACACCTCGGGCACTTCCGGACGGCCGAAGGGTGTGCGCCGACCGCTGACCGGAGCCGACCCCGACCGGGTTCCGCCCACGGCGACGTGGTTCTTCGGGTTGTTCGGACTGGAGCCGTTCGACGGGCACGTGCACCTGTGTGGTTCGCCGCTCTACCACACCGCGGTGCTGAACTTCGTCACCATCTCCATCCAGCTCGGGCACCCGGCGGTGCTGATGGACCGGTGGGAGCCGGAGGAGATGCTGCGGCTGATCGAGGCGCACCGGGTGACGCACAGCCACCTGGTGCCGACCCAGTTCCGTCGGCTGTTGGCGCTGCCGGAGAAGGCACGGACCGGCTACGACCTGTCGTCGATGCGCGCGATGATCCATGGGGCGGCGCCGTGTCCGCAGGAGGTCAAGCGGCGGATGCTGGACTGGTGGGGCCCGGTGGTGGTCGAGTACTACGCGGCCTCGGAGGGCGGCGGGACCCTGATCACCGCGGCGGAGTGGCTGAGCCGGCCGGGATCGGTGGGCAGGGCCTGGCCCGGGTCGCAGGTCCAGGTCCTCGACGAGGACGGCGAGCCGGTGCCGGTGGGTCAGCCGGGTCAGGTCTACCTGCGGATGGGCGACGCCACGTTCGAATACCACCGGGACGCCGAGAAGACCCGGGCGGCGCGCGCCGGCCGGATGTTCACCGTCGGTGACATCGGCTACCTGGACGCCGACGGCTACCTCTACCTGTGCGACCGGCGGGGCGACGTGATCATCTCGGGTGGGGTGAACATCTATCCGGCCGAGATCGAGTCGGAGCTGTCGTGCCATCCCAAGGTCGCCGACGTCGCCGTGTTCGGCATTCCGCACGACGACTGGGGCGAGGAGATCAAGGCGGTGGTGCAGCCGGAGGGCGGCGCCCGGCCGGGTCCGGAGTTGACCGCCGAACTGCTGGCTTTCCTCGCCGGGCGGATCGCCGGCTTCAAGCTGCCCCGTACGGTCGACTACACCGACGAGCTGCCCCGTGACCCGAACGGCAAGCTCTACAAGCGACAGTTACGCGACCCGTACTGGGCCGGGCGCGAGCGCCGGATCTGACCCTGTGCCGATCTGGCCCGGTGTCGATTTGGCCCGGTGCCGTTCTGACCCTGCGCCGATCACCCATCGGGCGCCTTCGTCCGGCGCGGGCAGCCGGGCGCTCAGCGGCCGTGGAAGTCGGGGCGGCGTTTCTCGGCGAACGCGCGTGGCCCTTCCTTGGCGTCGTCGCTGGTGAAGACGGCCATGCCGAGGCGGGCCTCCAGCTTGAACGCGTCCTGCTCGGCCATCGCCTCGGTCTCCCGGATGGTGCGGAGAATCGCCCGCACCGCGAGCGGACCGTTGGCGGCGATCAGCTCCGCCAGCTCCAACGCCCGGGGCAGGGCCTGCCCGTCGGGCACCACGTGGCCGATCAGGCCGACGTCGCGGGCCTCGGCGGCGCTCAGGTGCCGGCCGGTGAGCAGGATGTCGGCGGCTACGGTGTACGGGATCTGCCGGGGTAGCCGGACGGCGGACCCGCCGAGCGGGAAGAGCCCCCAGCGTGCCTCGGAGACGCCGAACCGGGCGCTTTCGCCGGCCACCCGCACGTCGGTGGCCTGGAGGATCTCGGTGCCGCCGGCGATGGCCGGTCCCTCCACGGCGGCGATCAACGGCTTGGTCAGCCGCCGGCCTTTGAGCAGCGGCTCGATCACCGACAGGTCCCAGCCGCCGGAGCCGAAGCTGTCGCCGGGGTGGGTGGCGGTCATCGCCTTCAGATCGGCTCCGGCGCAGAACGCGCCGCCCGCTCCGGTCAGGACGCAGACCCGGATGTCCGGATCGGCGTCCACCTCGTCCCAGGCCTGACGCATGATCGCCATCATCGGGCCGGTGAGCGCGTTGCGGGCGTGCGGCCGGTTCATCGTCACGATGAGGACGTGGCCGCGTCGTTCGACGAGGGCGTGCGGCTGTTCGGCCGTGGGCTCCACGGATCTCCTTTCCCAGCAACCGGGGAGGGGGGCTTGCCCGGGACGATAACACGTTCTACTTTCTAGTGATGGTGGCCAACATTGCCGACCTCTTCGAACACGCGGCAGATTTTTTTCCCGAACGGGTGGCGGTGGCCTGTGCCGACCGCGAGGTCACGTTCGGACAGTTGGAGGAGCGCGCCAACCGGCTCGCGCACTGGCTGGCCGAACGTCGCGTCGGTCCGGGGTCGCACGTCGGGGTGTACGCGCGCAACTCGATCGAGGCCGTGGAAACGCTGCTGGCCGTGTACAAGCTGCGGGCCGTGGCCGTGAACGTCAATTTCCGGTATGTCGAGAACGAGTTGCGGTATCTGTTCACCGACGCCGATGTGGTCGCGCTGGTCCACGACCGCCGGTACGCCGACCGGGTGGCCGCCGTGCTGCCCGACGTGCCGGCCCTGCACAGCGTGCTGGTGATCCCGGACGGGACCGACGCCGACATCACCCGGTACGGCGGCGTGGAGTACGAGTCCGCCCTCGCCGCCGCCGGCCCGGCCCGCGACTTCGGGCCGCGTACGGCCGACGACATCTACCTGCTCTACACCGGCGGGACGACCGGCTATCCCAAGGGCGTGATGTGGCGCCACGAGGACGTCTGGCGGGCGCTGGGCGGCGGCATCGACTTCATGACCGGGGTGCCGGTGGAGGACGAGTGGAGCCAGGCCCGGCGCGGACAGGAGTGGGGCGGAATGGTCCGGCTCTGCCTCGCGCCGCTGATCCACGGCAACGCGCAGTGGGCGGCCCTGGCGGCGCTGTTCGCCGGGGACACCGTGGTGCTGGTGCCGCACTTCGACCCGGTGGACATCTGGCGGACGATCGAACGCCGGAAGGTCAACGTCGTCGTCCTGGTGGGCGACGCGATGGCCCGCCCGCTGATCGAGGCGTACACCGCCGGTGACTTCGACGCCTCGTCGCTGATGGCCATCTCCAGCAGCGCCGCGCTGTTCTCCCCG
>DASVVF010000368.1:0-2253 GCA_036386695.1 Catenuloplanes sp.
GGGTGCTCTCCTGCTACGACCCTCGGGCGCTGCGGGCTCAGGGCAGCGGTCGCGGTCCGGCCCGACCGGTGAGGTGACGCATCGCCCGGGCCACCAGGTCGTCGCGGGCGGCCGGGGCCAGGCCTTCCAACCCGAAACCGAGGTAGACGGTGTCCGACGTGGTCACCACCGCGCCCTCCACGAACGCCTGCTGGCTGCGGGCCCAGTTGTTGCTGTTCGGCCCGGAACCGGCCGGCGGCCCGCCGACGGTCCAGCCGCCCAGGTCGGACTCGAAGGAGGTCTGCGCCGTGGTGCCGTCCACGACCACCCGCACGTCGTCGAGGAAGACGCCCAGCCCCTGGGTGCCCCAGTCGGAGGCGTAGGTGATCGACAGCTCGACCTGCTTGCCGGCGAACCGAGACAGGTCCACGTTCCACTCGTGCCAGCCGCCCGACGCGCCGGTCGCGGCGTTCCAGGTGCCGGTGGTGCCGGTCGGCGAGCAGTCCGGGCTCTGGTAGTGGGCCAGGAACGGGTGCAGCGTGCTCGCCCAGCCGTCCGCGCAGCTGTCGCCGGTGCCGGTGCCGGTGCGGCCACCGGCCTCCGGCAGCGTCGTCCAGGTGTCCGTGCCGACCTCGTGAGCCTCCACGAACAGGTAGTCCCAGTCCGCTTCGATGTCGTACGAGGCGAAGAAGCGCAGTTGGGCGGTGCTGGCCGTGGACAGGTCCACGGTGCGCGACAGCCGCTTGTACGACTCGTCGGCCTGCCCACTCCAGAGGTACCAGTCACCGGCGTACGGGTCGAACGGCGCGGCCCCCGGGCGCTGCCAGCCCACCGGGATGGTGCTGGCGAACTGCGGGAACTGGGCCACCGGCAGGAACCCGGAGGTGGCCAGGAAGGACGCCGTGTGGTCCTGGTTGGCCGCCGAACCGGCGGCGTTCAGGGTGCCTGCGAAACCGGCGAACGCCCCCTCGGTGCCGACCAGCGGGTACGGCTTGCCGTCGGGGCCCGTACCGGCGTCGCTGACGTAGGTGTGCGCGCCCAGCCAATACTGCTGGAAGTCGTTGAGCAGCGGCAGGCAGGTCGGTTCGGCGTCGGTGGCGCACTCCGCCGGTCCGTCCGGCTGGTAGACGTACTGGCTGTTGGCCGCCTGGGCGAACAAGGCGTATTTGCCGCCCAGCAGCAGCTTGCCCCCCTCGTTCAGGTAGTCGCGCACGGCCAGTTCGGTTTCCAGGGTGACCCGGGTCGCGGTGCCCGGGCCCTGTCCCTGACTGCGGGGGATCACGTCGTTGCCGGTCTCCCACACCACCGTCCGGTAGTGCGACAGCACGCCCAGCGGGTGCGGCGCCTTACGGCCCCGGGCGTCCACGTCGTACACATCGCTGGTGAATCCGGCCCTGGTGAGCGCGGCGGCGTGCTCGTCGGCGAACTGGGCGGTCGTCGTGTTCTGCACCGGGCTCAGGCCGGTGACGTCCTCGGCGGCCAGAATCAGCACGTCCCCGCCGATGTCGTCGGCGACCGTGTACGTGAACCGGGAGCTGCTCACCGGACCGGTGTTGTTGCGCCGCCCGGTGAACCAGACCTCGACCCGGTCACCCGGTCGCGCCCCGGGCACGGTGCCGCGCAGCTCGGCGAAGTAGTCATCGTGGGTGTCGCCGTACCGCTCGCCGCCCTTCCATTCCCTCGGTACCACGCTGCGCTCGCGCCCGCCGTTGATCCGGTAGCGCAGCTTGACGTCGCGCACCGACCGCTTGACCGTGGCGGCGACCTGCTGACGGCTGCCGTAGGAGACGTCGAAGGCGTCCACCACGAAGTCCGGGGTGGTGCGGCCGAGCACGGACACCGGGTTGGCCGGGTCCTTGGCGGATTTGGCCACCGACAGCGCGAACGGGATGTTCTTGGCGACCTCGGCGGCGATCAGCCGCTCGTCGTCGGGGAAGATGAAGCCGCTGACGCAGTCGGCCGGCTCCCATTCGTCGTCGGGCACCGAGGCGGAGGCCGCCTGGCAGGTCGACATCTCCGGGGTGAACCCGAGGGTCCCGTAGCGCACGGTGGCGTGCGAGTCGGTGTCGCCGTTGGTGGTGTACAGCTCGGCGGAGATGTCCGGGTCGTAGCCCGGCACCGCCGGGTTGGCGTCGTCGCCGGCCATCGCCTGGTAGATCACGTCGTCCGGGGTAGGCGTGCTGACCTGCCAGCCGACGCCGTAGAGCAGCAGCTGGGCGGCGGAGTGGTAGTTGACGAAGAACTCGAACTTGACCCGCTTGAACAGCCCGTCGA
>DASVVF010000369.1:0-2183 GCA_036386695.1 Catenuloplanes sp.
GCATCGCCCGGACCGCCACCAGCGTCTTGCCGGAACCCACCTCCCCCTGCAACAGCCGGTGCATCGGGTGCGCGGTGGACAGGTCGGCGGCGATCTCCTCCCCGACGTCACACTGCCCACCGGTCAGTTCGTACGGCAACCGGACGTCGAAGGCGGCCAGCAGTCCGTCGGCGCGCCGGGGGCGGGCCCGCGCCGGCCAGGCGGCGGCGCGGTGCTTACGTTGCACCAGCGTCACCTGGACGGCGAAGGCCTCGTCCCATTTCAGCCGTCGCCTGGCCTTCGCCAGGTCCTCTTTGGAGGATGGGCGGTGGATCTCGCGGAGCGCCCGGTCCAGCCCGCCGAGGTTGCGGCTGGCCCGCACCGCCGCCGGCAACGGATCGTCGGGCGGGGTCAGGACGTCCAGGACCACCCGCACACACCGGGCGATCACCCAGGTGGGCATCGCGGCGGCCGCCGGGTAGACCGGGATCAGCGCCCCGGCGAACTCCTCGATCTCCTCGCTGGCGGCCGCCTCGCCATCGGCGGCGCCCACGCCGAGCAGAACGTACTCCGGGCCGTTGAGCTGGCGCTTGCCCCGGAACTCGGTCACCTTGCCGGCGAACAGCCCCCATCGACCGCGCCGCAGGTCGCGCTCCCGCCACGCCTGGTTGAAGAACGTGCACGTGATCGAGCCGCCGGAATCGTCACCGATGGTGATCTCGAGCATCTGGCCGCGCCGCGCCCGCATCGGCCGCACGCTGGTACGCAGCACCTGCGCCAGCACGGTGACCTGCTCGCCCACGTCCAGCGAGCCGATGTCGGTGTGCTCGCCGCGCTCGTCGTAGCGGCGCGGGAAGTGGTAGACCAGGTCACCGACGGTGTGCAGGTCGAGGTGCTTGGCGAGTTCCTTGGCCGTCTTGTCGCCGAGCAGCTTCGTCAGCGGGGTCCGCAGGGTGGCGCCCTCGGTCACTCGACCCCCAACAGCAGCGGGTAGAACGGCTGACCACCGTCGTAGGCGTGCACCTCCACGAACGGCCACGCCTGCGCCACGTGGGCGCGCAACGTCTCGCCCAGCCCGGCCGGCGCCCCCGCGCCCACCAGCAGCGTCACCAGCTCACCCCCGCCGCCGAGCATCCGGTCGAGCAGGTCGGCACTGAGCTGGGCCAGATCGGCGCCGATCAGGTGCACCTCCCCGTCGACGAGGCCGAGCACGTCGCCCGGCCGGCACGGACCGGCCACGGTGAGGGCCTCGCGGCGGGCGTAGCAGACCTCGCCGTACCGGCAGGCGCCGGCCGCCTCCGCCATCGAGATCAGGTCGTCGGAGAACGCCCGGCCGGTGTCGCGCACCGCCAGAGCGGCCAGCGCCTGCACCGGCGACCGGGTCGGCACCACGCTGACCCGCACCCCGGCGGCGCACGCCTCCCGGGCCGCGGTCGCCGCCACGGCGTGGGTGTTGCTGTCACTGGGCAGCAGCACCACCAGACCCGCGCCGGTCGACCGGATCCCCTCCAGCAGCTCGGCCGTGGACGGGTTGCCGCCCACCACCGTCGCCCCCTCGGCGGCGAACAGCCCGGCCAGCCCATCGCCGGCGGCCATCACCACCGCCGCCCGGGCGTGCGGGTCGACCGCCGGCCCACCGGCGTGCGACCCGGGTGCCGCGGCGACCTGGTCGGCGAACCTGGTCACGGTGATCCGGTACGGCCGGCCGGCGACCACGCCCGCCTCGATCGCCGCGCCCACGTCGTTGACGTGGACGTGCACGTTCCAGGTGGGCGGGTCGCCGGAACCGGTGCCGACCACCACCAGCGAGTCCCCCAGCGCGGCGAGCTGCCCCTTGAGCAGGTCGACCGCCGCCGGGTCGGCGTCGAGCAGGTACTGCACCTCATAGCCGTACGCCGACGAACCAGCCTCGCGCACCGGCGCGTCGGCGCCGACCCGCGGCGAGAACGGGACGATCGCGGCCGGCCGGTCCCGCACCGGCACGGCGGCACCGCCGCTGAGGGCCTCGACGAGCGAGTCCAGCAGCAGGCACAGGCCCTGCCCGCCGGCGTCGACCACGCCGGCCCGGGCCAGCACCGGCAGCTGCTGCGGGGTACGCGCCAACGCCTCGGCGGCGGCGCTGGCCGCGGCCCGCGCCACCACCACCACGTCATCGGAGGCGGCCCGGGTGGCCCCCTCGGCCGCCGCGGCGATCACCGACAGCA
>DASVVF010000370.1:0-3626 GCA_036386695.1 Catenuloplanes sp.
CGACCGGTGGACCGCCCCCGAGGGGTGGACCCCGGGCGAGCCGTTGCTGGTGGAGACCACCCTGGGTCGGGTCCTGTTCAACGAGACCCTGCCGCAGGGCTACCGGTTCGTGAACTACGAGATCCGCAAGGGTCAGCTCTCGGCGATCGTCAACGACCTCGCCGAGCGGTTCCCGAAGGTGGCGCTGGCCGCGACCCTGGACGCCCTCAAGGAGGCCGGTTTCCACTGGGCCACCTGGTCGGGTGTCACGATCGGTATGGGTGACGTCATCGCGCCGCCGCGCAAGCCGGAGATCCTGGCCCGGCACCAGGCGGAGGCGGACCGGATCGACAAGCAGTACCAGCGGGGTCTGATGACCGCCGAGGAACGTCGCGGCGAGCTCATCGAGATCTGGACCGAGGCGACGAAGCAGATCTCGAAGGAGATGGAGAGCGCGCTGCCGCAGGAGAACCCGCTCTGGGTGATGATCAACTCCGGCGCTCGCGGTAACCTCCTCCAGCTCCGTCAGATCGGCGCGATCCGTGGCCTGGTGGCCAACCCCAAGGGTGAGATCATCCCGCGGCCGATCACGTCCAGCTACCGCGAAGGCCTGACCGTGCTGGAGTACTTCATCTCCACCCACGGTGCCCGTAAGGGTCTGGCCGACACCGCGCTGCGGACCGCCGACTCCGGTTACCTGACCCGGCGTCTGGTCGACGTGTCGCAGGACGTCATCATCCGCGAGGACGACTGTGGCACCGACCGGGCGATCCCGATGGTGGTCAGCGCCAAGACGGACGGTGCGTTCGTGGTGGACGAGCACGCCGAGACCGGCGTGCACGCCCGTACCCTGGCCGACGACATCCGCGACGGCGACGGCAACATCGTCGTCGAGCGGGGCATGGACCTCAACTCCATCCTGGTCGACAAGCTCGTCGCCGCCGGGACCGAGACGGTCCGGGTCCGCAGCGTGCTCACCTGCGAGTCCAAGCTGGGCGTCTGCGCGGCCTGCTACGGCCGTTCGCTGCCGACCGGCAAGACGGTCGACGTCGGTGAGGCGGTCGGCATCATCGCCGCCCAGTCCATCGGCGAGCCTGGCACGCAGCTGACCATGCGTACCTTCCACACCGGTGGTGTGGCCGGTGAGGACATCACCCAGGGTCTGCCGCGTGTCCAGGAGATCTTCGAGGCCCGCGTGCCCAAGGGCAAGGCGCCCATCGCCGACACCCCCGGGCGCATCCGGATCGAGGACGGCGAGCGGGTCCGGAAGATCATCGTGATTCCGGACGACGGCAGCGAGGAGATCGTCTACGACAAGATCTCCAAGCGGGCCAAGCTCCGGGTCCACGACGGCGGCCACGTCGCGGTGGGTCAGAAGCTCACCGAGGGCACCATCGACCCGCACGAACTGCTGCGGATCATGGGCCCGCGGGCGGTGCAGGTGCACCTCACCCAGGAGGTGCAGAACGTCTACCGCTCGCAGGGTGTGCTGATCCACGACAAGCACATCGAGATCATCATCCGGCAGATGCTCAAGCGGGTCACGGTCATCGACTCCGGCGCGACCGAGTTCCTGCCGGGCGTGCTTGTCGACCGGGCCCTCTTCGAGTCGGAGAACCGCAGGCTGGTGGCCGAGGGCGGCGAGCCCGCGGCCGGACGTCCGGTCCTGATGGGTATCACCAAGGCGTCGCTGGCCACCGACTCCTGGCTCTCGGCGGCCTCCTTCCAGGAGACCACCCGGGTGCTGGCCGACGCGGCGATCAACGCCCGCAGTGACTCGCTGATCGGTCTGAAGGAGAACGTGATCATCGGCAAGCTCATCCCGGCCGGTACCGGCATCAGCAAGTACCGCAACATCCGGGTGGAGCCCACCGAGGAGGCCAAGGCCAAGGTCTACTCGATGACCGGATACCCGGAGACGGACTACGGATTCGGGCCGGCCAGCGGGCAGGCAGTGCCGCTGGACGACTTCGATTTCGGGTCGTACCGGTAGTCGGTCCGCACGAGCGGTGCGAAGGGCCCCGGGGCAGTCGCCCCGGGGCCCTCTCGTCGCCGGCGCCCGGGTGCGGCCGGTGCCCCCGGCCGGCCAGGACGTCCCGGTAGAGTTCCCGGCACCCGGCGTGAGCGGCGCCGCGGTCGGCCGCGGGGGATGATGGACAGGTGGAACTGATTCCGGGGAGTGCGGCGGTCGTCGCCGACCGCCACCCCCTTGACCCGGAACCCGCCCGGTCGAGCAAGGCGCGGGTTGTCTTCGCCCTGGGCCTGCTGGCGTTCCTCACCGGTCCGCTGGTGGGTGGCCTGGTGCCCGCGACCGTCGCCTTCGTGCTCGGCCGGCAGGCCCGGCGGGAGGCGTACGCGTCCGGTGGCTACCTCACCGGTGCGGCGTGGTTGCGGCGGGGCGAGCGGCTGGCCTGGGTCGGCGTGGTGCTGGCCGGCACGGCGCTGGTCGCGGCGGCCATCATCGGCCTGCTCGATTACGCCGGCACCCCCGGGACGGACTTCGGGTCCCAGGTTGACTGAGTGGCGGGGGCCGGCGGGCGGGGACGCGTGGCGCAGTCGACGGTCGGAGGAGGGGTGGCATGACTGAGTACGGGCAGCCGGGGTCCGACCGGCCCGCCGGGGCCGAGGAGGTCGCGGCGCGCCCGGTGGCGCCGGTGTCGGGCGGGTATCCGTACCCGTCGCCCGGCCAGCCGCCGGCTGCGGTGGCGGGCTGGCCGCCGGTGGCGCCGGCTCCCCGGGAGGCGGCCTGGCGCACCGAGCGGATCGAGGCGGTCCCGGGTACCCCGTTCGGGGTCGCGCACCTGGCGCTGCGGCCGGTGGTGTCCGGGCCGGCGATCGGGGCGCTGATCGCCGGCATCGCCTCCATTCTGGTGTCGTTGCTGGTGCTCTGCTTCGGGCTGAGCGGTTCCCAGGAGGACTGGGGTGGCTGGGTGGCCGGCGCGTTCGCGGTCCTCGCCGGGCTGGCCGGTCTCGCCGGCGTCGTCATCGGCCTGGGCGCCGTGCGGCAGATCCGGCGCTCCAACCACTCTCCGACGATCCGTTTCACCGGTCGGGGTCTGGCCATCTCCGGAGTCAGCTGCGGCGGGGTCGGACTGGGAATCACCCTGGTGTCGCTGGCGTTGGCATTGTCGTTGCAGCTGGATTGACGCCCCGCCCGCGGGCCCGCCCGGGTTCCGACACCGCCTGGGCGTCGCCTCCGGGCACCCGGTACACTGGTGTCCTGGAGTTGTCCGTCGGAGGCCGCTGGCACGAGCGGACCGGTTGGGTCACGCGACCTGGCCGGGGTTCCCGTTTTGACCTGCGCGCTGATGGTGGGTAATCTTTCTTCTCGTGCCCAGGCATGCCTGGGCGACTCGTGCGTGCGCCCGAGCCGGCTTCGGCCACCGAGCACGCGACGACAACGACAAACCCGGTGCATGCGTCAGTGTGCGCCGGACCGCGAGCCGGGCCGACACGCCCGACCGCGGGTACCGGAGCCGCCCCCTCGGGGCGCTCCGGAGCTAGGACGGAGCGCCTCAGCAGGGGCGCCTCCGAGAGCCAGAGCAGGGTGCGCGCAGTACCGGCGCCCATGACGACTTCAGGCCGTGAGGTCTGAAGGCCCGGAAGAGAACAGGGAGCGGAGTAACCCGGTGCCCACGATCCAGCAG
>DASVVF010000371.1:0-6051 GCA_036386695.1 Catenuloplanes sp.
CAAAACGCCTTCGACGACCTCACCCGACAAGCCGGCCTCGCGGCCTGACCCAGCCGATCCCCGTCACCACACCAGAAACCCACCACGATCAACAAAACCTGACTCAACTTTCACGGCTCCCGCCGCTCAAGCCTTCTAGCCTCGCCGGGGTAACGGGTGCCGTTGCCGCCGAAACCGGTGCGGGCCGTTCGCGTCGGTGTCCAGCGGCAGGTACGTGTAGCCGCAGTCGTCGGACCCGACACCGCACCGCCAGAAGGTCACCGAGTCGGACCTCGCCGGTGCCCGGCCACCGCGTCGCTTCGTGCCAGATTCGATAGACAGGCGTTGATTTAGGGCGCGTCAGGTCATAGCGTGATAGCGCTCACCGCGTTGGCGGAGTTCTGGTGGTTTGACGCCCCGGGTCCCTTCCTGTGCGCGGCGTCAGCCATCCCGGGAAGGGGAGAACCCATGCGCCTACACGCACGGCTGCTTCGACCGGCGGCAGTGGCCGCACTGCTCGCGGCATCGGTCGGGGTGGGGCCGATCGCCCCCGCGACGGCGTCGCCCACCGGCCCGTCCGCGCCAGCCGCCGATGTCGGCCAGCCCACCGTCGACGAGGCGGACTTCGGTGGTGCTCCGGCGGGCGAGGAGGGTGTCACCAACCTGCTCCTGCGCTACGGTCAGCCGCGCGTCGAGGTCAGGCATGCCGGCGCGGCGTACGTGAAGGTGCACTTCACGTCGTTGCGGCTGCCGCCGGGCGACTACGTGACCGTTGCCGACGCCAGCGGACGGGAGATCCACACCTACTCCGGTGACCCGACCCTCGGCGCCGCCCGCCCCGGTGACAGCTCGCACACCATCCACCGCACCAAGGGGTTCGCCGCGATGTCCGTCGACGGCGACACTGCCGTGGTCACCCTGCACCGCGGCGTCGGCAACCGGGTCGCGGCGGCGGCGCTGGACCGGCGGGGTTTCGGTGGACGCATCGACCGGTTCTGGCGCGGCTACGACGCCGCCGAGATCGCCGCGAACACCATCGGGACGTTGGCCGTCTGCGGTACCGACGCCCGCCGGGACGTGGTCTGCTACCGCGGTAGCCACCCCACGGAGTTCGCCCGGGCGAACGCGGTGGTGCGGACGCTGCGCAACGGCCGTGGCTTCTGCACCGCCTGGCGGGTCGGACGCACCAACCGTCTGCTGACCAACAACCACTGCGTCTCGACGGCCGCCGCGATCCGGTCCATGGAGGTCCAGTTCGAGTACCAGTGCGCCACCTGCGGCGGCAACAATCCGCTACCCGGCGTCAAGGTCGGCGGCGCGGAACTACTGCGGACCAGCCCCGCCCTGGACTACACCCTCTTCTCGGTGAACAACTTCGCCACCATCGAGCGGTTCGGCACCCTGTTCCTCGACGTCCGGGCGGCTCGTCAGGGTGAGCGCATCTACATCCCCGGACACGGCGACGCGAGGGCGAAACGGCTGTCCATCTTCGACAGCGCGCAGGACGGTCCGGTGTGCACCGTGGCCAACCCGAACCGGGGTGTCAATATCGCCTACAACTGTGACACCTCCGGCGGCAACTCCGGCTCGCCCGTGCTGGCCGGATCGTCGCACCGGGTGATCGCGTTGCACCACCTCGGATCGTGCCCGAACAACAACCAGGGTGTAAAAATCGACATGATCTATCGCGAGATCAGCACCTTGATCGATAACGCGGGTTGACGGGGACGCCGGTGACCCGCTGGCCCGAGCGGTCCGGCCGGACCGACGGTGCCGGCACCGCTACCGAGCGGCCGAGTCGGTGGCCTGCGGCGGCCCGTCGAGCGGCTCGACCCTGAACGGGTTGCGTAGTCGCCGCATCGCCTCGTTGCTGGCATCGGCCGCCCGGTAACGCTGTTCGGGTACGTCGGTGCCCGCGGGCGCGCGGAACAGCTGCTCAAGGTCGATGTTGGCCATGCTCATCCGGTGGGTCTCCTGTCGCCGGTAGCCGAATCCCTGCCGCCGCGCCGGGTACCCCGACAGGTGCCGGAGAAACACGTCGTGCGTAGGGGCGGCGCGGCCGGTCGGCCTCGACGAGGCTTGCTCCAGTCCTCGTCCCGAGGGTGCCCGACGACGGCTGCTAAAGCGTCGTGACGATCGCGACGAGCATCAGGGTGGACAACAGGCCGACGATCACCGCGAAAACCGCTCGACCCTGACCATGGGTGCCCTGCTTCGAGGCCCGGGCCAGAGCCCACCCGCCGAGGGCGAGCGCGACAGGACCGAGCGGCCAGACGACGATGGCGAACAACGCCACGTATCCCGCGGCGATCGACTGCCAGGACCGTCCGGTGGGCAGCATCCAATGCGCGGCGCTGTCGGGCGACTGCCCGGAGGCCGGCGGTGCGGGCGCGTGATAGCCGGACGGTGGTGACGGCTGATACTGCTGATGCATACGCATACTCCCGACAACGTGGTTGGTCCGACGCCCCACAGCATCGGCGCCGGCACCACGGATGTGAGCGGTTGCCGGTCGATCGTCAGGCCGCGGTGGCGATCCTAGGCAGCATGGGAAACCACCGGGAGGTCGGCGGAAACGGTCGGGCGGGCCAGCAGCCAGGTGGCGAGGGAGGCCGCCGGCAGTGGCCGGGAGAAGAAATAGCCCTGGGCGACGTCGCAGCCGAGTTCCTGCAGCGCGGCGCGGGTGGCGTGATCCTCGATACCCTCGGCCACCACATGTAGGCCGAGGTTGTGGCCCAGTTCGATCGCGGACTGCACGAGCATGGTGTTCCTGGCGTCGGTGGCCATGTCCCGGATGAAGGACCTGTCGATTTTGAGTTCGTCGACGGGCAGCAACTTCAGGTACGCCATGGAGGAGTAGCCGGTCCCGATGTCGTCGATGGACGTCCTGACGCCCAACGCCCGCACCCGCCTGAGGACGTCGAGCGCCAGGTCGGGGTCGGCCATGATGGTGTCCTCGGTGATTTCCAGACAGAGCAGTTCCGATGGGACGCCCGCGGCGTGCAGCCGCGCCGCGATGGCTTCGGGGAACCGCGGGTCGAGCAGGCAGCGGGTGGAGATGTTCACCGCCACGGGCAGCCGGCGGCCGCGGTCGAGCCAGGTGCGGGTGTGGGCGAGCGCCTTCTTGACGATCTGGAGGGCGAACTGTTGTCGGAGGTTGGTGGCGTCGATGGCGGCGATGAAGTCGTCCGGGTAGACGAGACCCCGGGTGGGGTGCTGCCAGCGGGTGAGGGCTTCGACACCGATCACGTCACCGGTGTCCATGGCGATCTTGGGTCGGTAGTGCAGCACGAACTCGTCCGCGTCCAGGGCCCGGCGCAGGTCGCTGAGCAGGCTCAGTCGGGCGACGGTGTTGTTGTCCTGTTCGGGCGCGTAGTGGGCGTGGCCGAGGTGGTACCGCTTGGCGACGTACATCGCGGTGTCGGCGTGGCGGACCAGCGTCAGTACGTCGTCGGCGGCGGTGGCGGCGGCGATACCGATGCTGGCCTCGACGTCCAGGGTGACGCCGTCGAGGACGAAGGGTCGACTCAGCACGGCGCTGACCCGCTCGGCGACGCGTTCCCCGGCGGTGGGACCACCGTCGGTGAGCAGGATCGCGAACTCGTCGCCGCCGAGGCGGGCCACGGTGTCGCCGTCGCGGAAGGTTTCCCCCAGGCGGCCCGCGACGCTGGTCAGGAGCTGGTCGCCGAGGTGGTGCCCGAGGGTGTCGTTGACCTGTTTGAAGTCGTTGAGATCCAGGAGAAGTACCACGGGGTGGGTCCCGCTGCGGCGGGCGTCGCGCAGCGTCTGTTCGCAGCGCTGTTGGAACAGCGTGCGGTTGGGCAGCCCGGTGAGTGCGTCGTACGCGGCCTGGGTTTCCACGGTGCGCCGGTATGACCGCGTGATCAGCGCGAACAGGGCGAACAGCAGCAGCCCCACGGCCAGGGCCACCGGGGTGCCGACCCGCGACGCGGTGGTGTGCCGCTGCAGGTCCTGCTGGGCGGCGTGGCTGGCGGCGCGGCTCTTCGCGGCCAGCGCGTTGACCGCGGCCAGGATCCGCTGCTCGACGGGTTCGATCTCGGCCTCGTGCAGGTCCGCGGCGTCGTTGGCCCGGCCGGCGACGGTGAGGTTGAAGAACTGGTCGGTGAGGGACAGGTACCTGCCCTGGTCGACCAGGATCCGGTCCAGTGCCGTGACGTCATCGCCGTCGACTTCGCGTAGGTCGTTGAGGACGGCGACGAACTCCGCGGCGGCGGCACGGTGGGCGAGTCGGGCGTGCTCGTTCGACGGGTCGCCGAGGGCCTCTTCATGATCGGCGTGCTGCACCGCGCCCAGGTATCGGGCCTGCTGGTAACGATCGGTGGCGTCGGCCGCCGCCGCCGCGTGCCCGGCCACCCGCGCCTGACGCAGGCTGCTGATGACGGCGGCGGCGCTGAGCGCGACGAGGACGGCCGTGAGCCCGAAAACCGCGGTCCGGCGTGCCGCCGGTGTCGCGCACCGACGAACCCAGCCGCGATCCGTCCTCGTCCGCGCTGTCATGCCGGGTCTATCGACCGCGCGAGGCCTGACCTGAGTGAGCCGGCGGGACGGCTCCGCCACCGCCCGGTGCCCCCCCGAGGCCATCGGCGGCGCGCGCCGCCGATGGCCTCAGCCGCCGATCGTGGCGGCGCCCACCCATGGGACTTCCGGCGGCCTATGGGACTTCAAGCGGCCTATGGGAGTCCCCGCCGAGTTCGTCGTTCGCGGTCGCGGTCGCGTTCGCGGTCGCGGTCGTGGGCCGGGGCGGGCCGGTTACCGGACCACGGCGCCCGCGGGCTCACGAGACGGACTCGACGGCCGTGACCGCGTCGAACGACCGGTCGATGGTGGCGCGGTCGACGCCGGACCCGCCGTCGGCGACGTCGACGAACCCGTCGCGAAGCAGGAACACGTCCGCCGCGCCGCCGCCGAAGACCTCGTCGACGTCGGCGCCCGGGTTGATGGTGTCCGCGCCGCCGAGGCCGAGCAGGGAGTTGCGCCGCTCGTCACCGGTGAGGGTGTCGGCGAACTCGCTGCCGGAGACCCGCTCCACGTCGTCGCCGACGTTGTCCCTCGCGCCGGCCGACCCACGGCCGTCGATGGCCAGGCCGTCGAGGGTCACCGTGACGCCGACCGGGCTACCCGAGTAGCTGACGTTGTCGAAGCCCACGCCACCGCTGTACACGATGGCCGATGAACCCGTAGCGTCGTCGTGTCCGGCCCGCAGGACGTCGTCGCCCCCGTCACCGAACACCTGGCCGGCGAACGCGCCCTCCACCGATGCGATGTCGCCCAGGTCCTTCAGTTGGACGAACACCGTCCGGACGGTGCGCCCGGCAAAGGTCGGGTCGCACAGGACCTTGCGGGCCGAGACGGCGCGGCACCCCTGGCCCGGGGTGATCACCACGTTGTCGGTGACGGCAACCTGCCCGTTCTCCCGGAAGACGCGCAGGTTGTTGGCGTTGCCCAGGCCGCCGTCGTATACCACGGTCGCACCCGCGGTCGGATTGGTGAGCTTGACCGTGGCGCTGGTGGCGGCGGCCGACACGCCGCCGGTCGCGGCCCCTGCCGCAGTGGCCGCTACCAGGCCGACCGACAGTGCGGTCGTCGCGGCACCCGCGGCCGCCGAAGCCGCCCGGCGCAGCCGCCGGGCATTCTGCTGTCTCATGGAGCACTCCTTCTACTGTGGTTCGGGATGATCCCGTCGACCCGTTGGGGCCGGTTCCCACAGTGGGCGCCCGTCCTGTCATCGCGCTCACCGCACGCTGTCGGGCGCCTGTCGCCCGCTTGCGGCACCGTCGGCGGTGCGGTGCGGTGCGGTTGCTGGGCCGCTCCACCACGCCATCGGCGGTGGTCTGAGAGCGGCGGGCGCCGGTGCGGAAGAACCGCCGGACGAACCCGCCCAGGACCAGGAGTACGGCCACCAACCACAGCGCGGAGAACCAGCTCCAACCGTCACGGACGAACGTGATGACGCCGAAAATCAGGAGCAGAACCGCGCACGCCGTCATCGCGATCGCCATAGGTCTACTTGGTTGCCCGGTCAGCCCCGTCATAGCAATGGACTACCCACAG
>DASVVF010000372.1:0-3099 GCA_036386695.1 Catenuloplanes sp.
AACGTCCATCCATGAGAGTATTGATAAGCAGCGGACCGGCCGAGCCGCTCTACTTCCCCGTTGTGCCGTTCGCGTGGGCACTTCGGGCCGCCGGCCACGATGTCCTGGTCGCCACGCCGGAGAGCTTCGCCCCGGTGGTGAACGGCTCCGGCCTCCCGGTGGCCGCGGTGTGCGGCCCCCTGGAAATGGTCGAGGTGATGGCGCACGACCGCGCCGGGCAGCGGATCACGATGCCCACCAACGACGCCGAGGCCGTCGTGGCGATCGGCAAGGGCTTCGGCCGGCTCGCCGCCCGGACCCTCGACGGCGTCTCGGCGGTCATCGAGCAGTACCGACCGGACGTGGTCATCGCCGAATCGCACTCCTATGCGGGGGCCGCGGCCGCGGCGGCGCACGGCATCCCGTGGGTCAAGCACGGCCTGGGTCCGGGCGACGACTACCTGGCCGAGGTGGACGGCTGGGCCGCCCGGGAACTCGCCGCGGAACTGGAGCAGCTCGGGCTACCCGGGCTGCCGAGCTCCGATCTGGTGCTGGACACCTGTCCGCCGGTGCTGCGGCGCGAGGGCGCCGAGTCGACGCAACCGATGCGCTTCGTGCCGTACAGCCAGGCCGGTGTCCTCCCGCACTGGCTGTACGAGAAGCCGGTACGCCCGCGCCTGCTGTTGACCGCCGGCACCGTGGAACCGGTCATCGGCCGGGGGGTGGAGCTGTTCCGGGAGCTGCTGAACGCCCTTCCGTCGCTGGGCGTGGAGATCGTCGTCGCGGCCACGGACGAGGTGGTCAGTGAGCTGGGCCCGCTGCCGGACGCGGTGATCGCCGCCGGATGGACGCCGCTGACCGCTGTCCTGCCGGCGATCGACATCGCCGTGCACCACGGCGGCCCCGGCACCACCATGGCGTGCGCCTACCACGGGGTTCCACAGCTGATCATCCCGGGGATCGCGAAGCCGCACGAGTCGGTGCGGCGGCTGACGTCGTTCGGTTCCGCCCAACGTCTGCTGGCCGACGAGGTCAGCGCCGCGTCCGTGCTGGAGGCGTGCGGGAAGCTGCTCGCCGAGGACTCCTACCGCGAGCGTGCCGCCGCGCTGCGGGAGCAGATCACCGCCATGCCGTCGCCGGGCGCCGTGGTGGCCCTCGTCGAGCAGCTTGCCGACCGGCGCTGACCGCGGCTGTCGAGGAGGTGGCGGGCGCGACCGGGCCGACGCCCGGTCGCGCCCCTTACCTCGCTGAACCCGGACTACGCACAGCCGGAAAGGGCGCCGGGCGATGGGCCCGGCGCCCCTACGTGCCGCTGGCGCGGCGGTCAGCCGTCGGAGAGCTTCACCAGCACGGTGCCGCTGGTCTTGCCGTTGATCAATGAGATCAGCCCCTCGGGAGCGGCGGCGAGCCCGTCCACCACGGTGTGGTGGAAGACGATGCGGCCCTCCCGCAGCCACTGGCTGAAGTGCCGGTTCCAGTTGGCGGTGTCCTCGGGGCCGTACTGGGTGGTGAAGCCCCGGACGGTGAGGTCCTTGAAGATCACCGGCTGGTAGTCGAGGGTCGGGTTCTTCCCGGACAGTTGCCCGCAGAGGGCCAGCCGGCCGTTCCACGCCGCGGCGTTCAGCGCCGCCTCGAACTGGTCGCCGCCCACGTTGTCGAAGTAGACGTCGATTCCCTCCGGCGCGATCCGGTTCAGGTGCTCGATGACCGGCCCGTCGTTGTAGTTGAAAGCGTCGGTGTAGCCGAGCTCGTTGACCAGGAAGTCGACCTTCGCCTGACTCCCGGCGCTGCCGATGACACGCTTGGCGCCGCGGCACCGGGCGATCTGACCGGCCAGCGAGCCGACCCCGCCGGCGGCGCCGGAGACGAACACCGTGTCGCCCTCGCCGACGTTCGCCACCTCCACCATGCCACGCCAGGCCGTCGGGCCCTGGGTGAGGAAGTACTGGTTGCCCGGGAAGAGGCCCGGGTCCTGCTTGGTCGGCCACTCGTCGGCACCGACGACGGCGTACTCCCGCCAACCCTTGGTGTGGGTCACGACATCACCGACCGCGAAGCCGTCGATGTTGGACTCGACGACCGCGCCGACGGTCAGGGCCCACGGCGGCTGTCCCACGTGGTACACCGGCATCGGCAGGTCCGGAGCGGGCTCGACGGACATGAGGTCGCGCATCGCCATCGCCAGCAACATCCAGTCGTTGCGGACCAGCATCTGCCCATCGCCCGGGCGCTCCACCGGGACCTCGAAGGTTTTGATGGTCTCGTTCGTTACGGCGTCACCCCACCCGGGGCGCGTCACCAGCCGTACTTCGCGGGCCGTGGCGGGGATCGGATAGTCACTCAAGACGTCCTCCAGGAGGTCTGCTGCGCCGCTGCGTCGTCCGCGGACATCGAGGGGCCGGCGGCGGAATCGGGGCGTGGTGGTGCGGCGACGGTCGTGCCTCCGACCGGGTGCTCGTGGCTTCGGGTCGGAGGCATCACCGTGGTGAACGGCATGCGCGGCGAGTGGGGGTCGCCCGTGGCGTCGCGCATCCATAGATTCGGCCACCCCACTCGACCGGCGGTGGAAGATGAGTCGTTCTCGGCCGGGAACGGCGGACAAACAGAAACCGGGGTGCGAGACCGTCCTCTACTCCGGCCTCGCACCCCGGTTTCCTCGGGGGGACTCAGTAACGCTTACCCACCAGGTGGACGTTGGGGATCTCGTACATGAGGGTGGTGCCGTCCGGCTCATACATGTAACCCACACCGATAGCTTTGAATGTCGTCGGCGAGGTGAGACTTCCGTGATGGACGGTGTGCAAGACGCTGACCACCCCGGTGGGATCGATGAAGTTCGAGCGCCGGTTGAGGCTGAAAGTGTTGTTCGGTCCCGCCTGCCAGCTGCCCAGGCCGATCGAGATGTCCGTGGCGTCGGACGAGATGGAGATCCCATCGGACGTCATGGCGATCAGCCCGTGGAACTCGGTGGTCCACTCCGGATGTCCCGGCGTTGAGATGGTGACCTCCCAACAGCCGAGCAGCGGTGAGCGGGCGAGACTGGACGACACCCGCGGCCGCCTGCCCTTCAGGAACACTCCGGAACCTTCGGCGACCCGTGCGCGCAAGGCATTCCGCCGG
>DASVVF010000373.1:0-3066 GCA_036386695.1 Catenuloplanes sp.
TCGGGGGGTCGATAGAACAGTCGGGCGTGCCCACCGGGCGCCCCCGATTCGCGGGAGGCCGAATGGCACGGGCGGCGGTCGCTGTCGACTTCTCGTTGGTACGCCGGCGTCGCCGCGTCGAGGTGTCCGCGATGGCTTCCCGGGGCGCCGGACTTGCCGCGACGCTGGTGGCGATCGGCCAGTGGACCGCTCGGTCCGGCGGGGGCGGCCTGATCGCCGGAGGTCTCATCGCCGTACTCCTGATGGCGGTCGCGATCGGTGTGTCGGCGGCGGCCCACGTCCGTGCGGACCGGCCCGAATACCGCACGCTGCGTCTGATCGAGACCGTGCTCGACACCGTGGTGATCACCGGCGCGGTCGTCTATTTCACCGCGTTGACCCGCACGATGTCCTGGCCCCTGCTGGTGGTGCCGATCCTGGTGGCCAGTTACCAGAGCCGGACCCGCGGCGCGATCCTGACGTGGGTGTGCACGACCGGTGGCTACGCCGGCGGCATGTGGCTGCTCGACGGCGCTCTGCCGGCCGACCTGCCGATGGCCGCGGCCGTGCACCTGATCGTCGCCATCGCGGCCGGAACCCAGGGCGCCGCCTTCGCCCGGCAGGTGGACGAGCTGCACGCGGCCCGGGCCGAGATGAGCTACCAGGCGTCGCACGACGCCCTGACCGGCCTGGCCAATCGCACCTATCTGGCGGAGCGGGCGTACGCGCGCGCCGGTGTGCCGTTGGCCGTCGTCGTCCTCGATCTCGACAACTTCAAGCGGGTCAACGACACGCTCGGCCATGCCGCGGGGGACACCGTGCTGCGGGCGGTCGGCCAGCGTCTGAGCGCGAGTATCCGGGCGGGCGACGTCGCTGGCCGCCTCGGCGGCGACGAATTCGTCGTCCTGCTGTTCGAGGCCGGGCCGCAGGAGGCCGCGAGCGTCGCCGAGCGGATCCGGACCTCGCTGGCCGTGCCGGTCGAGGTTGGCGGCGTCCAACTGCCGGTGTACGCCAGCGTCGGGATCGGGCTGCGCCCGAGCGGCGCCACCACCAGCCTCGACGCGCTGACCGCCCAGGCCGACCGGGCGATGTACGACGACAAACGCGAGGCCCCCGACCGACGCGACGCGCCGGTCGACGTGCGCGCAGCGGCCGGTCGCGACCCGGTTGGTCCCATCGGGGCCGTCGACATCGCCGCGGCCGCCCGGTAGGGCAGCTCGCCCGTCGCGCGGTTGGCCGCACCGGCCGACGCCCCGGTCCTACCCGTCGTGGGCGGCCTGCACCATCGCGGCGTGCCGCGTCAGAGGCCGATCCAGTCGGTCAGCTCGTAGTGGCCTTCCGCCAATGCGGTGAGCCCGCTGCCGTCCCGGTTGGCCAGGTACACCCGGGACACCGCAGTGCCGTCCGGCGCGGACTCGTCGGTCGCGGCGAACGCCACCCGGCGGCCGTCGGGTGACACCACCAACGCGGAGATCATGTACACCTGGCGCGGCCACTGCCCGGAGCCGATGGATGGGCCACCCTCGGCCGGCACGGTGAAGAACTCGGTGTTGCCGGCGTACAGGATGTGCTCACCGTCGGGCGACCAGTCCGGCACCGTGCCGTTGGCCGACCCGTCGGTGGTGACGGCGCGGGTGGCTCCGGTGGCGACGTCCACCACGTGGATGTTGTCGTTCTGGGAGTAGGCGATCCGGGTGCCGTCGGGGGAGAAGGTGCCGTCGGGGGCGCCGGGCACGAGGGGCCGCAGGCCCGTCCCGTCCGCGTTGACGATCGCCAGCGCCCGTTCACCGGGCGTGCCCCAGTGGAAGGCGATCCGTCGTCCGTCGGGTGACCAGTCGGGCCCCCGCATGGAGCTGCGTTCCTCCCGGTTGCGCACGATGACCCGTTCGGCTGACCCGTCGAGCCGGGCCGTCAGAAGATCCTTGGAGGCCGAGCAGCCGCCGTCGGGCGGATCGGGGAAGCAGGCGTCGAGGTCGCGCGCGAAGGCGACCCGGCGGCGCTGCGGCGACACCACCCCGTCGCTCCCGTCGGCGATCTGCCGGATGATCCGGCCCGTCCGCGGGTCCATCGCGTAGGTCGCCGAGTGGGTGGAGACCAGCAGGGCGTCGCCCCGGGCGGGACGGGCCTGAGCCGGGGTCGGGAGGCCGGTGGCCAGCAGTCCGGCGGCGGTGAGGAGGGTGACGAGAAGTCGGTTGTCCATGTGATCCCCGTGGTCCACGACAGAACGTGTCCGGACGGTGGGCCGTCCGGCGTCCGATCAGGACCGTACCACCGGGCGGCGCGGGGCGGGGGGCACGTGCTCGGCGGACCTCCGGCCCGGCAGCGGGCGGCCTGCCGGTGGGCCGCCCACCACGATGGTGCCGGCCCACCGGAGCGACGGTGACGCGGGTCGGGCCGCCGTGCGGGTGGGCACTCAGCGGACTTCTGCGGGTCGGGCGCCGGCCAGGGGCCGCCAGCCCGCGAGATCGGCCCACGCTGCCTTGCGGCTTCGCGTCGATGGTCGCGGAGACACGCCGGACGTGCCCCCGGGGGACGTAAGGTGTCGACCATGGGTCGATCACCGGCGACGCAGCTCGCCCCCGGAGTGTGGCGGATACCGACGCTGGGCCGATCAGCCGTCAACTCCTTCGCCTTCGTCGACGCCGACGGTAGCGTGACGCTGGTCGACTGCGGGCTGGCGAAGGCACCGCCACGGATCGTGGCCGGGCTGGCGGCGATCGGCAAGAGACCGGCCGACGTCACGCGGATCGTGCTGACGCACGTGCACGCCGACCACGTCGGGGGCGCCGCCGAAATGGCCCGCACCACCGGAGCGACGGTCGCGGCGCACACCGCCGACGCCGGTTACGCCGCCTCCGGCACCATCCCGTTGCCCGACCAGTCGTTCCTACCGGCGCGGATCTTCAGCCGGTTCGGGTCGGAGAAGTTCCCGGCCTTCCAGGTGGCCGAGCCGCTGACGGACGGCACGGTGCTCGACGTCGCCGGCGGCCTGCGGATAGTCCACACGCCGGGGCACTCGCCCGGTCATGTGTCCCTGCTGCACGAGTCGAGCGGGGTCCTGATCACCGGCGACGCCCTGTTCAACGT
>DASVVF010000374.1:0-3611 GCA_036386695.1 Catenuloplanes sp.
TGGCGATCACCGACGCGTTCGTGATCGCCTCCGCGCCCAATGAGCGGCAGGTGCAGGCCATCGTCGACGCCATCGAGGAGCGGTTGCTCAACCTTCCCGAGAAGGCCAAGCCGGTGCGTCGGGAAGGCGAACGGGGCGGCCGCTGGGTGCTCCTCGACTACATCGACGTGGTGGTGCACGTCCAGCACACTGAGGAACGCGAGTTCTACGCCCTGGACCGGCTGTGGCGCGACTGCCCGGTCATCCCGTTCGTGGACCGTGATCTGGTCGACGTCGAAAGCTCCGCCGGCCAGTCGGCCGCCGGCGACGCCGCGTGACGCGGCTGATCCTCTGGCGGCACGGCAACACCGACTGGAACGCCATCGACCGGATCCAGGGTCAGACCGACACGGCACTCAACGATCGCGGCCGCAGCCAGGCAGCGGCCGCCGCGCCGCTGTTGGCGGCCCTGAAGCCGGACGCGATCGTGGCCAGCGACCTGAGCCGGGCGGCTGACACGGCCGCCGTCCTGGCCCGGCTGACCAACCTGCCCGTACACACCGACCCGCGCCTGCGGGAACGCTCGTACGGTACCTGGGAGGGGCTGACCCTGACCGAGGTCGCCGAGCGCTTCCCCGCCGAGCGGGAGCGGTGGCGGCGCGGTGAGCAGTCGCCCGGCTGCGGCGTCGAGGATCTCGATGATCTCGGCAAGCGGGTCAGCGAGGTGTTGCAGGAGCTGGGCGACGCCAACCCGGGCGGCACCGTGGTCGTCACCACCCACGGCGGCGCCGCCCGCCAGGGCTGCGGTCACCTGCTCGGCTGGCCCGTCGCCGTCCTGCGCACCATCGGACCCCTGCAGAACTGCCACTGGACCGACCTGCGCCACGAACCGGTGATCGGCTGGCGGCTGCGGGCACACAACCTGGGCCCGTTCAGTCACCAGCGGGTTCCCGCGCCGGTCTGAGCCAGTGACGGCCTCGTGGGTGACGGCCTCGCGGGGTGGGCTGAGGGAACCCGGTGCCGCCGGGTAACGTCCGACCCATCATGAGCTTCCCTGGTCTGCGCCTCCTCGTCATCGCCCTGACCGCCGTGCTGCTGACCGGCTGCGCCGGCACCGGCACGGGGGCCGGCAGCCGGCCCGGTCCGGAGCCCGGCGGGTCGGACGGCGCCGCCAGCGCCCCGGTGGGGCCAACGGCGTCCGTTGACCCGGACAACGGGACGCTCGCTCCGACCGCCAAGCCGACGAAGCCGGTGGTTCCCGGCGAGTCGCCCGGCGCAGGCCCCCCGCAGACCATCACCGGCACGGTGGCTGCCGGGGTCGAACCGGACTGCCTGTTGTTGCGAGGTCCGGCGGCCAGCTACCTGCTCATCTTCTCCGGCCAGTCGGGCGGCCGGGCGGCGGCCGACGTCGGCGCGACAATCACGGTGGTGGGCCGCCCGCAGCCGGACATGGTGACCACCTGCCAGCAGGGCACGCCGTTCGTGGTGACCGAGGTGCGGCCCGGCTGAGTACGGCCGTTATCCGACTCACCGGCCCGGCTGCCGCGCCGCTGACTCGGGCATCGGCTACCGTGCCCGCATGCCCGTCGCGGTCGTGACCGACTCCACCGCGTATCTGCCCGCCCAGCTCACCGGTGCCCACCGGCTCACCATCGTGCCGTTGACCGTGGTGATCAACGGTGTGGAGGGTGTCGAGGGCGAGGAGATCATGCCCGCTGAGGTGGCCCGCGCCCTGAGCGCCCGGCGAGCCGCCGTCAGCACCTCCCGGCCGGCGCCCGAACAGTTCGTCCGGGCGTACCGCCGGTTGCTCGACGACGGCGCGGACGGGGTGGTCTCCGTACACCTCTCGGCGAAGCTGTCCGGCACCTACGAGTCCGCGGTGCTGGCCGCCGCGGAGGTGGGGGAGCAGGTCACCGTGGTCGACGCCCGCTCGACCGGGATGGGCCTCGGCTTCCCGGCGCTGGGCGCCAGCGCCGCCGCCGCCGGCGGCGCCGACCTGGCCACCGTCCGCGCGACGGCGCTGGCCACCGCCGACCGGATCGGGACGCTGTTCTACGTCGACACCCTGGAGTACCTGCGCCGGGGTGGGCGGATCGGCACGGCCCACGCGCTGCTGGGCACCGCCCTGTCGGTCAAGCCGATCCTGCACGTCGTGGACGGGGCGATCGTGGTGCGCGACAAGGTACGCACGGCCAGCCGCGCCCTGGCCCGCCTGGTGGACCTGGCCGTCGAGGCGGCCGGCGACGACGGCGACGTGGACATCGCCGTGCACCACCTGGCGGCGCCGCAACGCGCGGCCGCGCTGGGTGACGCGGTGGCGGCCCGGCTCGGTGACCGGCTCCGGGACCGGTACGTCGCCGAGATCGGCGCGGTCGTCGCCGCGCACGTGGGTCCGGGCTTCGCCTGCGTCGTGGTGCACCGCCGCGCCTGATGCCCCGGAAACGCCACGGCGCCCCGAGGCCCGGGTTGGGCACGGCGCCTGAGGTCCCGGCAGTGACAGCCGGTCAGCGTGGGGGCGCGCTACCGACGATCACGGTCGCGTCCCATTCGTCGTCGGCGACCGCGTGCGCCGCGAGTCCGGCGGCGTCGAGCGCCGCGCAGGCCGCCGCCGCCTGCGCGCTGGTGGTCTCCAGCAACACCCGCCCGCCGGCGGCCAACCAGGCCGGCGCGCCGGCGGCCACCCGCCGCAGCAGGTCCAGCCCGTCCGGCCCACCGTCGAGGGCGGTGAGCGGCTCGTGTAGCCGCGCCTCGGGTGGCAGCAGCCGGATTTCCCCGCTGGGCACATAGGGCACGTTGGCCAGCAGCAGATCGACGCCGCCGCGCAGCCGTCGGGGCAGGGCCGCGAAGAGGTCGCCCCGGTGTACCCGACCGTCTAACCGTGCCAGGTTCGCGCGCGCGCACGCCACCGCGACCGGGTCGAGATCAGCGGCATGCAGCCTGACGCCGGGCACCTGGGCCGCGACCGCGGCGCCGAGAGCACCCGAGCCGCAGCACAGGTCCACCACGGTCGCCGCCGGGTCGATGCCGGCGACGGCCAGCCGCACCAACGACGCCGTGCGGGGCCGGGGCACGAACACCCCGGGGCGCAGCAGCACCCGTACGCCGCAGAAGTCGGCGTAGCCGGCGACCTGTTCCACCGGCAGCCCACCGGCGCGCCGGCCGACCATCGCGGACAGCTCGTCGGCGTCGGCGGCCGCGGCGGCCAGCAGGTCGGCCTCCTCCTCGGCGAAGACGCAGCCCGCCGCCCGCAGCCGCCGCACCGCCACCGCCAACGCCTCGGCCGGGATGACCGCCATGGTGGGATCGCGCATCCGACGATGGTCTCACCCCGCCGGCGCCGCGGGCGGTGTCGGTTCGCCGCTGGCGGCGGGCCGCCCCTGACGGGCCCTCGACAGCCGACGGCGGCGTCCGACGCTTCCTCAGCGACGTCACAGCCGCGCTGTCGCATGATGTCGCGCATGCGAGCGGTCATGTTCCGGGCGTACGGCCCACCCGAGGTGCTCACCCAGGTCGACCTGCCGACGCCGACGCCCCGGGGCGACCAGGTGCTGATCCGGGTGCACGCCACCACGGTCACCTCCGCCGAGTGCGGGATGCGCCGGGGCGAGCCCCGCTGGGGAAGGATCATCCTG